>JANOAP010000367.1:0-7271 GCA_031411175.1 Rhodoferax sp.
CACGGGCCTGGCCGATCCGGGGCCGGTGGCGCAGACTTTCTTTATGGACGACGAGATCGCCGAGAGCTACCTGCTCGATTCGATCATCACGCTCGTCGATGCCAAGCACGCGCAAAAGCAGCTCGACGACCGCCAGGAAGCGCGCCGCCAGGTGGGCTTCGCCGACCAGATCTTCATCAGCAAGACCGATCTGGTGGCCAAGGACGAGGTGGATGCACTGATCCACCGCCTCAAGCACATGAACCCGCGCGCGCCGCAAAAGGCCGTGCATTTTGGCGAAGTGGCGCTGTCCGAGGTGTTTGACCTGCGCGGCTTCAACCTGAACGCCAAGCTTGATATTGACCCGGATTTCCTCAAGGACGAAGAGCATGACCACGCGGGCCACGATCACGCAGACCATGAGCACGGAGAGCACTGCGATCACCCCTCTCACGCCCATGACCACGCCACGCATGGGCATCACCATCACCATGAAGACGATGTCAAAAGCTTCGTTTTTAAATCAGACAAAGCGTTTGACGCCGCCAAGCTGGAAGATTTTCTGGGTGCCATCGTCAATATTTATGGCCCGCGTATGCTGCGCTACAAAGGCGTCCTGAACATGAAGGGCACCGACCGCAAGGTGATTTTCCAGGGCGTGCACCAGCTGATGGGCAGCGACCTGGGGCCAGCCTGGGGTGCCGATGAGAAGCGGACTAATAAAATGGTATTCATTGGTATCGATCTGCCCAAGGATATTTTCCTGCAGGGCATGGAGCAATGCCTGGTCTAGCCCGGAGGTCTCCCCGGGCGCTTCATTGATTCACGTTGGCATGTTTGTCTCGAATTTGCAACTTACAGCAGGGCGACAGGTGAAACCTGTACACTCGCGCGCCAGCAAAAACTCTGCAATCCAGTGTCTGGGCGTCCGGTTATGTCTCACATTGGAGGTATAACTGCAGGTGGTGGTGCCGAAAGGTACCAACTCGGGGTACACCGCCCATGAATTGCATACGCAGGGCCATTCTGCGAGGAGGACAGACGTGAAAGCTACAGTCGGCAAGACCAAGTTGTCTGCCAAAGTTCAAGGCAAGCCTAAAAAGGCAGTTGTCGCAGCCAAGCCCGTCAAAAAAGCGGTGGTCAAGGCCGTCTTGAAAAGCAGCGCCAAACCCGCTTCCAAAGTGCCCCCCAAATCTGTTGCCAGGCCAGTGCCCAAAGCCGCCAGCAAGCCCGTCGTGAAGCCAGCCAAACCAGTGCCCTCCAGAGGAGGTACTGCCAAAGTGGCTGCGAAAGCCCCATTGAAAGCCCCCGTGAACGAAAAAACCAAGAAGCCTGAGACGAAAGTCGCTGGCAAGCCGTCCGTCAAAGAAACATCCGGAATGGCCATCAAGCCGTCAGGAAAAAAAGAGTTGAATACCAAAGCGCCAGCCGCAGTCGTTAAATCGGCATCCGAGGCAAAACCAAAAACCCAGGCCGCACCCGTGGCTGTCAAGCTGCCGGTCAAGGCGGTCGTCATCGGTACACCGGTTGCCTTGGTCGCATCCGTAGCACCTGTCGCAGCACCGCTTGTGCCCGTCAAGGCTGGCCGCCCGTCTTCCCGCCTTGCCCAATTAACAGTGCCTTCCATGGCGCAATCGGTGGCATCAACCGCCGCCAAAGCCAGTTATACCCAAACCACGTCATTGCCCCTGATCGTTCCCCCGCTTCCGTCGGCTGCCAGAAAAGATCCAAAGCTTGCCAACAATTGGAAAACCAAGCCCGTCGAGCAATTGACTGATGCTGAACTCATGGCCATGCCAGATTCCGAGTACATGAATGAAACGCAGATGGCGGTATTTCGCCTGAAGCTGTCTGTGCTGAAACAGGACATTCTGAACAGCGCCGGGGAAACCACCGAGCATCTGCGTGAAGATACGGTTGTTGTGCCGGATCCCGCTGACCGCGCCACGATTGAGGAAGAGCATGCACTGGAGCTGCGCACGAGGGACCGCGAGCGCAAACTCCTCAAGAAAATCGAGCAGTCCATCAACCGTATTGACGCGGGCGACTACGGTTACTGTGATGAAACAGGTGAGCCCATTGGGGTGGGCCGTTTGTTGGCCCGTCCAACCGCCACTTTGTCCCTGGAGGCGCAGCAACGCCGCGAACTCAAACAGAAAATGTTTGGGGATTGAGGCACCGGGTTCTCACCTGACAGTCGAACCTATTTTCGAAATCCATGGCACTTAAAGACAATAGCTCCGGTTTGCTGTCCAAAGTGGCCAAGTTCGTCCGCAATCCGACGACGAGCTGGTCTGATCTGGATTCGCAAGAGCCGGAACCCGACAGCGGGTACAGCAAGCAGGCGCTCAAAGAGATGATCGAGCGCAAGCGGCAAAACGACTTTGTACGCAAGCGGGAGTTTGACCAGTTACGCAAGCTGCGCAATCGCGATCCCTCTGTGAGTCTGGATGCCGCCGGTCGCCCGTCTTTTTTCCAGAGCAGCATCCCATCCAATCCCGATGAGCGTGCCGTCACGCTGAAGAAGATTGATGAAATTGAAGCGCAGATGTCCAAACAGTGGTGGAAGGGCAAACAGGTTGACAGCACGGAGGGTGCGGCCAGTTTCCCCATGGCTGCCCGGTCAGCAGACGGTGCAGGCACCGACAATGCGTCGCAATCTCCCGGTGAGACCAATACCGGTTTTGCGCTGACGCAACCGTCAGAACTGCCTTCCCAGGCGAGCACCCCCCACGCTTCCGATTTTGCGACGACCCAGATGGGGACAGGCGCGCCTGCTGGCGCGGGCAGCCCCAAGCCTTCAGGCCCCGCAGCAGCCAGAACCTACGACATCAGCGGATCTGGCTTCTCGACCTCGAGGCTGTTTGCGGTAGAGCTGAGTGATGATGCGACCGACCCTGATCTGGAAGAAGCCGCCATCCGGTTTGCCAATGGCGATGACGCGGGTGCCGAGACCGGGTTGCTGGACGCTTTGCGGGGCAGCAACGTTCACGCGGACTCGGCCGAGATCTGGACATCGGCCCTGTTTGACTTTTATCGTGCGACCGGCCAGCAAACCCGCTTTGATAGCGTAGCCATTGACTTTGCCGAGCGCTTTGGGCGGTCCGCACCGGCCTGGTTTTCCATGCCGGAGCAGTTGGGCGTGCGTAATGGCGACAAGGTCGAGAAGACTGCCGCTGATGCCCTTCCCGACAAACCCATCTGGGAATGCCCGGCCCAACTGGATGTCCTGTCCATGGGCTTGCTCCACAAAGCACTGGCGAATGCTCATTTGCCGTGGAATCTGGGCTGGGACCGTCTCGAATCCATCAAGCCGGATGCGCTTGATTTGCTGGCGCAGCTCTTTGCTGGCTGGTGTTCCCAGCGTGTGCGCCTGCGGTTCAGTGGTGCCGAGAACCTTGAGAAAATTCTAAGAGCCTCCACGCCATCCAGCGACAAGGATGTGAGCACCGCATGGTGGCGTCTTCGCATGGATGCGCTGCGCATCATGCGCTTGCAGGATGAGTTTGAACTTGTTGCGCTGGACTACTGCGTCACCTATGAGGTTTCACCCCCGTCATGGCAGGATGCGCGCTGTGAGTATGTGCAGGAAGTCAGGGTAGTGCCGGGCAACGTCAATGTGGCGTCTGAACCCTCTTCATCGGGTTCGGCCGGTTCGGGTGCCGCGAATGCATTGACTGTTCCCATGGGGCTTGACTCCATTCCCGCCGTGGTGGTGGAGCTGGCGGGTGAGATTGTGGGCGACGCTGCCGAAGCGCTGCAAAGGCTTGAGGCCGGACGGCAGGGCACCGAGCGCCTGGTCATCTCATGTGCCAAATTGATCAGGGTTGACTTCTCGGCGGCGGGCAGTATTCTGAACTGGGTTGCCAACCGGGAGACCGAGGGTTGCCATGTTCAGTTCAGGGACGTGCACCGGCTCGTTGCGGCTTTTTTCAACGTCATCGGAATCAACGAGCACGCACGGGTCGTGTTGCGGTCCAACTGACCTGCTCGCTGCATTCCCGCAGCCTGTCCGCGGCCCCTAGGCTTGCATTTGGGGTGACTGCCCTGATATAAAAATCATATGGAACAATTTCACGGGACCACCATCATCAGCGTGCGCCGCAAGACCCCTCAGGGCGACCAGGTTGCCATTGGCGGCGATGGCCAGGTCACGCTGGGTAACATTGTGGTCAAAGGCACGGCGCGCAAGGTGCGCAAGCTCTACCACGGCAAAGTTCTGGCCGGTTTTGCCGGCGCCACCGCCGATGCCTTCACATTGTTCGAGCGCTTT
The DNA here is from genome assembly GCA_031411175.1 of Rhodoferax sp. GTDB lineage: Bacteria > Pseudomonadota > Gammaproteobacteria > Burkholderiales > Burkholderiaceae_C > JANYCG01. The sequence goes on from JANOAP010000367.1 coordinate 4,253, forward strand.
GAAGCCAAGCTGGAAAAGCACCAGGGCCACCTGGTACGCGCCGCTATTGAGCTGACCAAGGATTGGCGCACTGACCGCGTTTTGCGCCGCCTGGAAGCCATGCTGGCCGTGGCCGACAAAGAGGCCTCGCTCATCATCACGGGCAACGGCGATGTGCTGGAGCCTGAAAAGGGCATTGTGACGATTGGTTCGGGGGGTGCCTACGCGCAAGCGGCGGCCATTGCCCTGCTGGAGCACACCGACTTGTCGGCGCAGGACATCGTTAAAAAGTCGCTGGAAATTGCGGGCGAGCTGTGTATCTACACAAACATGAACCACACCATAGAGACGCTGGAATAAATTAATGTCTTCCATGACCCCGCAGGAAATCGTTGGCGAGCTGGACAAACACATTGTTGGGCAAAGCCAGGCGAAGCGTGCCGTCGCCATTGCACTGAGAAACCGCTGGCGCAGGCAACAGGTTGAGCCGGGATTGCGCACCGAAATCACCCCCAAAAACATCCTGATGATTGGCCCCACGGGCGTTGGCAAAACCGAGATTGCCCGGCGTCTGGCACGTCTGGCCGATGCGCCTTTCATCAAGGTGGAAGCCACCAAGTTCACCGAAGTGGGTTACGTAGGCAAAGACGTGGATGCCATCATCCGCGACCTGGCGGATGTGGCCGTCAAGCAGACCCGTGTGGCCGAGATGAAGAAGGTGCGTGAGCGGGCGCAAGATGCTGCCGAAGAGCGGATTCTCGACATTCTGGTGCCCAAGCCGCGTGCTGATGCGTCATCGTTGCCAAACGAAGACGCGCCTCAAAAAGCACCCGAAAACACGGCCCGCCAGACCTTTCGCAAGAAGCTGCGCGAAGGCCAGCTGGCTGATCGCGAGATCGAGATGGACGTGGCCCAGTCGTCCCCCCAGCTTGAAATCATGGGGCCTGCCGGTATGGAAGAAATGACCGAGCAACTGCGTGGCATGTTCGGCCAGATGGGCCAGCAAAAACGCCAGACACGCAAGCTCAAAATCAGCGAAGCGCTGAAGCTGGCGGTGGACGAAGAAGCCGCCAAGCTGGTGAACGAAGACGAGATCAAGACCCAGGCGTTGCACATGCTGGAGCAAAACGGCATTGTGTTCATTGACGAGATCGACAAGGTCACTTCCCGCAGCGAGGGCAGCGGGGCCGAGGTGTCGCGCCAGGGCGTGCAGCGCGACCTGCTGCCGCTGGTGGAGGGCACCACGGTGTCTACCAAATACGGCATGGTCAAGACCGATCACATCCTGTTCATTGCGTCCGGTGCATTTCACCTGAGCAAACCCAGCGATTTGATCCCCGAATTGCAGGGGCGGTTTCCGATTCGGGTGGAGCTGCAATCACTGTCCGTGCAAGACTTTGAAGCCATCCTCACACAAACCCACGCGTCGCTGGTTAAGCAATACCAAGCGCTGCTTGCGACTGAAAATGTAGCAGTGGAGTTTTCTGCGGATGGCATCACGCGGCTGGCGCACATTGCCTTTGATGTGAACGAGCGCACCGAAAACATCGGTGCACGGCGGCTCTCCACGGTGATGGAGCGGCTGCTGGATGATGTAAGCTTCAACGCCACGAACCTGGGTGGGCAAACCATTCACGTGGATGCGGCCTATGTGGACGAGCGGCTGGGTGAGTTAAGCCGCAACGAAGATTTGTCACGTTACATTCTGTAAGCATTTAATCTGGCGGGAGCCTGCCTCCTGCCGGACATTCAAGCATCACTTTCAGATGCTGCGCTAAGTGCTTAATTTAGAACGATTTTTGAAGCCAATTGACCTGCAAAATCGTTTCTAAGTCCTTGATTTCATTGGTAAAAATTCTCGCAAGCCCTCTTGTATCGCATTGATTTACTGATACAGTGCAAAAAAGTGCAATTAAGTGGTGAAAAGTGCCAAAACACTTCCATTTATTGTTTGTGGGTCTAAAGAGGGTGTGCTGTCGTGTTTCAAGGGGCTTCGTCATTAAGTCTGGATGCCAAGGGGCGGCTCTCAGTGCCGACCCGGCATCGTGACGTGCTCGCGGCAACCGCATCCGGTCAGCTCACCATGACCAAGCACCCCCATGGCTGCCTGATGATTTTCCCTCGCCCCGAATGGGAAAAATTCCGCGAACGTATTGCCGCACTGCCCATGTCGGCCCAGTGGTGGAAGCGCATCTTCCTGGGCAATGCCATGGATGTGGAGATGGATGCCACCGGTCGCGTGCTGGTGTCGCCCGAACTGCGCGAGGCGGCTGGCATTGCCAAAGACACCATGCTGTTAGGCATGGGCAATCATTTTGAGTTGTGGGACAAGGCCGCCTACGATGCGCAGGAGGCGAAAGCCATGCAAGGTGATATGCCAGATGTCTTCAAAGACTTTTCTTTTTGAAGGCAGGCGGTGGACACCTCATGGCAACATACCACCGTCTTGTTGAACGAAGCAGTCGCAGCGCTCCTCAACAATCCGGATTCCCCCAGCGACGGCGCAGCACCTGTGCCGGGCCTCTCTGCGGATCTGGCTTCGGGCACTTTCGTGGATACCACATTTGGGCGCGGCGGGCACTCGAGGCTTATTCTGTCGAAGCTGTCGGCGCAAGGGCGTCTGATTGCCTTCGACAAAGACCCCGATGCCATCGCGGCGGCGGCGCAAATCACCGACCCCCGTTTTTCAATTCGCCACGAAGGCTTCAACCAGCTCGGACAACTGGGTGCGGCCCGTGCAGACGGGGTTTTGATGGACTTGGGCATCAGCTCGCCCCAGATCGACAACCCCGTGCGGGGCTTCAGTTTCAGGTTCGAAGGCCCGCTGGACATGCGCATGGACACAACCCGTGGCCAGAGCGTGGCGCAGTGGCTGGCCACGGCAGAGGCCGACAAAATAGCGGAGGTGATACGTGACTATGGTGAAGAACGGTTTGCTGGCCCCATTGCAAAGGCGATTGTTGCTCGCCGACAGGCACGGGGCCCAATTTCAACCACCACCGAGCTGGCCCAGCTCGTGGCTGACACGGTCAAAACCCGC
>JANOAP010000368.1:0-4125 GCA_031411175.1 Rhodoferax sp.
CTGTGCCTGAATGACCATTTGCACGATGCTGGCCAGCACGGTCTGGGAGCCTACTTTTTCCGAGCGCATCACCAGCGCGCCGCTGGTGTTCATCGTGGCGCCAATCAGTTTGTCACCCACGCGTTTGGTCACGGGCATGGGCTCGCCCGTCAACATCGATTCATCGACCGCGCTGCTGCCCTCAATCACCACGCCGTCAACCGGCACTTTTTCACCGGGGCGCACACGAAGCGCGTCACCCACGTGCACGTGCGTCAGGGCCACGTCTTCTTCTGCGCCATCGGCATTGATGCGCCGCGCTGTCTTGGGCGCCAGGCCCAGCAGGGACTTGATGGCGGCCGAGGTCTGCGAACGGGCCTTCAGTTCCAGAATTTGCCCCAGCAACGTGAGTGAGATGATCACAGCTGCCGCTTCAAAGTAGACCGCCACGCGGCCCATGGACACGAATGACGTGGGAAATACGCCAGGCGCCACTGTGGCAACTACGCTGTAAGCGAACGCAGCGCCGGTGCCCAGGCCGATCAGTGTCCACATGTTCGGACTGCGATTGACCAACGATTGAGCGCCGCGCACGAAAAATGGCCAGCCCGCCCATAGCACGATGGGCAGGCTGAGCACCAGCTCAATCCAGCTTTGTGTGGCCATTTCGAACCATTGCAGGCGATGCCCCGCCATGGCGAGGACCGTAACAACGACGGTCAGCGGCAACGTCCACATGAAACGCCGCTTGAAGTCTGTCAGCTCGGGGCTCTCACCTTCATCAGGGCTGGGCATCAGCGGTTCCAGCGTCATGCCGCATTTGGGACAGACACCCGGGTGGTCCTGCCGCACCTCAGGGTGCATGGGGCAGGTGTACACCGCCAGAGCGCTCATTTCTGTTGGGCTAGCCAGGCATCAAATTTGGCGATCTCTTTCTTCTGCGCGGCAATGATCTGCTTCGCCATTGCCTTCATGGCCGACGACTTCCCGTTCGCGAGTTCCATTTCAGACATGTCGACGGCTTGCTGATGGTGAATCTTCATCATCATGGCAAAGTCTTTGTCCGTGTTGCCCGACATCGACATCTTGTTCATGCTGTCCATCCCGGACATCATGCTGTGTTTCATGCCGTCCGACCCGGTCATGCCGCCTTGCATATGGTTCTTGGGCATGCTGGGCGAAGCCATGGGTGGCGCGGTCTGCGCATGAGCGGCTGCTGCCAGGCAAAGCCCGGCCAATGGCACAAGGCAAAGTGTCTGAAGTGATTTGAGCGGATGGGTTTTCATGACTTTCCTCAGGGTTGCAGTGGAACCTTCATCATCGGCATCCGCTTTCCATGCGTCCGTGCGTTTGCGCACAAAGTAATGCTGCCTGGCGACATGGCTAAAACAAGCCACCAATGTCAGTTCCTCAGGTCACGAAAGTACGCGAAAAAATGGAGGAAAATGAGGCGCAAGCAAAGCAATACTTTCGCAATGAGCAAAGCATTTACCAAAGAATCCGATGCAGACGGTGACGACGATCTGCCATTGCCCGTCTTACTGTCTGGGGGCAAGAATTACATCACCCCAGCGGGCTATGCGCGAATCCGTATCGAGCTACTGGAACTGATTGATAACGAGCGGCCCAAGGTTGTGGAGGTTGTTCACTGGGCTGCCAGCAACGGGGATCGTTCTGAAAACGGCGATTACATCTATGGCAAGAAACGCTTGCGTGAGATTGATCGACGCATCCGGTTTCTGACCAAGCGCCTTGAGATTGCTGTTGTAACCGACCCCAGCGTGCACTTTGGCAGTGATCGGATCTATTTTGGCGCGACAGTCACCTATGCCGATTCTGAAGGTCTTGAGCGAATCATCACTATTTTGGGCATGGATGAGGCAGACAGCGCCCAAAACCAGGTCAGTTGGGTATCCCCTATTGCGAGGACCTTGCTCAAGGCGCGCGAAGGCGACGCACTCAAGCTGGTCCGCCCGGGGGGCACGGAGGACATCGAGGTGGTGAGCGTCACATACCCGGCGCCTGCGCTTTGACCTGAGATCAAGCCGTCTGCGCGGCCTGGTTTACTCGGCGTTGATGCGGGTCACGTTCAAGACTGACGCCGTGCGTTTGAGGTTTCTCAATGCGGTGTTCAGGTGCGTCACGTCCCTGATCGCAATGGTGAAGCGCAGGTCCGCGACATCGTGCGCGCCGGCTTCATTCATACCGATGTGCGTAATGTCGGCCTCCGCGCTGGCCAGGGCTGCCGCAACCCGCGCCAAAACACCTTTGCCATTGGTAACGGTCACCAGTATCTCCGCCTCGAAGGACCTGACCGGCTCGTCAGCCCATTCCACGCCGATGAAGCGTTCGCTGTCCTTGTTCTGGAGCTTTTTGGCAACGGCGCAGAGCGACACGTGAACCACCAGCCCCTCGCCCCGTCCAAGGTATCCCACGATGGCATCGCCGGGGATGGGGCGACAGCAGGCCGCAAATTTGACCGACGCGTTTTCACTGCCGTCCAGGGTGAGCATGCCTTGCGATACTGACTCCTGTGCTGTGAAGCGTTCACGCGTCAACAGCAGGGCATCAGGGCGCTCACCTCTTTCCGCCAGGAGGTTTGCCAGTCGCTTTGCAACGATGTTGGCGATTCGTTTGCCCAGGCCAATGTCAATCAGCAAGTCCGAGCGGCTCTTGTTGCCGGTGAAGCGCAGCAATTTCTCCAGAATTGGCAGGTAAGCCGGGTCACCATCCGGGAATCTGTCAATTCCTTCTGCACGCAATGCTTGCAGCAAGAGTTTTTCACCCAGACTTTCAGACTCTTCATGCTCCATGGTCTTGAGGTAATGGCGGATTTTTGAACGGGCACGCCCGGTGCGTACAAAGCTGAGCCAGGCCGGATTGGGCGTGGACACCGGGGCGGTCACGATTTCGATCACGTCCCCGTTTTTCAGTTCAGTACGCAGGGGGACCTGTTCCCCATTGATGCTGGCGGCCACGGTTCGGTCACCCACATTGCTGTGAATGGCATAGGCAAAATCAACGACCGTGGCACCACGGGGCAGCGCCAGAATCTGGCTTTTGGGCGTGAAGACATAAACCGCGTCTGGGAAAAGGTCTACCTTCACGTGATCCCAGAACTCCGCCGCATCCCGCGTTTCATCCTGAATATCAAGCAGTGATTGCAGCCATTGCGTACCGAGGCGATCAGACGTGACGCCATCCGGGTTGTTGGCCTTGTACAGCCAGTGGGCCGCAACCCCCGATTCCGCCACGACGTGCATGGCCTGCGTGCGCATCTGGAATTCGACGTTCACGCCGGACGGCCCGACCAGGGTGGTGTGAAGCGACTGATAGCCATTGAGCTTGGCGATTGCAATGTGATCCTTGAACTTGCCGGGCACCGGCTTGTAGAGCTGGTGCAGGATGCCCAAGGCCGTATAGCAGTCGGTGACGCCGGGTACGATGACCCTGAAGCCATATATGTCGGTGACCTGCGCAAAGCTGAGGTGCTTTTCATCCATCTTGCGGTAGATGGAATATAGTGATTTTTCTCGACCGGCGATCCTTACCTTCATGCCACTCGTCGCAAAGCTGCCTTCAAGCTCACGCTGCACTTTTTGGATCAGGTCTCGACGTCGGCTGCGCGCTTTGGACACAGCCTTTGAAAGAATGGCAAAACGCCAGGGGCGCAGGTGACGGAATGACAGCTCCTGCAACTCTCGGTAGGTCTGGTTCAACCCCAGACGATGTGCAATCGGTGCATAAATTTCTAGCGTCTCGGAGGCAACGCGAGCCCATTTGTCTCGGGGTACATCAGACAGCGTGCGCATATTGTGTGAGCGGTCTGCCAGCTTGATCAGGATCACGCGAACATCCCGCGCCATGGCCAGCAGCATTTTGCGAAATGACTCGGCCTGGTTTTCTTCACGCGTATTGAAGTGAAGCTTGTCCAGCTTGGTCAAGCCGTCAACCAGCTCAGCCACGGGAGAGCCAAAACGCTCTACCAGTTCGATCTTGGTAACACCACAATCTTCAATCGCGTCGTGCAACAGTGCCGCCATCAGCGCCTGGGCGTCAAGCTTCCAGTCTGCGCACTGGGAGGCAACCGCAATGGGGTGGGTGATGTAGGGCTCGCCACTGTGGCGAATCTGCCCCAGATGCGAT
>JANOAP010000369.1:0-7852 GCA_031411175.1 Rhodoferax sp.
CCCCCCCCGAATTCGAGAGCGCATCATCTCACTGCTGGCGGTAGTGCAGCCAAAAGAAGGCGAATTCAGACGAGCCGACGATGCTGAAGAGCGCCTGATCGAAGAACTTCGACGCATGGGCCAAGAAGCAAGCGTGGGCCAGGGGTCAGGTTGAGCAAACAGAACAAGAAGTAAGCCGCACGGGGCAGACACACCGCGAAGGTAAAAAAACTCCGCTGGCACACCACCTTCGGCAGCATCAGCGTGATGGAGCCCCAATACCGAAGCGCCACCAAGCGCATACGCCCCTTTGCTAAGGGATGCTCTGAATAACTAGTCGCCAAATGAAGTAGCGACTGGCTAATTTTCAAATCGTGGAATTTCATGAGAATTTCCGCGAAGTCGCGCCGTTTTCTGCGCCCCTGGAGGCATTTCCGCGCTTTGTAGCGCCTTTGCCCAGCTTTTGGGCGCACTCATTCCTGCGCCTCCATCAATTTGACGCGCACCATCCACAAATTGGACAGCGCAAACAGCGTCACCAACTGCGCGGTGTTTTTCTTCAAACCGCGATAGCGCACTTTCACAAATCCGAATTGGCGCTTAATCACCCGAAACGGGTGCTCCACTTTGGCGCGTATGCCTGCTTTGAGTTTCTCCGCCTTGTCGATCATGGCATCAGCCTCATTGTCCTTGTTAAGGGCCTTACGCTTGCCTGGACGCATGGCGACGTGCCAAGTGACATCGGGCGTTGCGTCCGCTCGTTTCTCGATTCCTTGGTAACCCGCATCGCCAAATGCAACGCATTCGTCACCATGCAGGAGCGTGTTTCCTTCGGCAATGTCACTGACATGCCCAGAGGTGCCTCGCACCGTGTGCACCAAGCCTGATTCAGCATCCGCGCCGATGTGAGCCTTCATTCCAAAGTACCACTGGTTGCCCTTCTTGCTGGAGTGCATCTCGGGGTCACGTGTGCGATCTTTGTTCTTGGTGGAGGTGGGCGCTGCAATCAAGGTGGCATCCACCACCGTGCCGGCTTTGAGTAGCAGGCCCTTGGCAGTCAGGATCTCGTTGACGGTGATGAGTATTTGTTCGGCAAGCTTGTGTTCTTCCAGGCGGTGGCGGAACCGCAGGATGGTGGACTCGTCAGGCAGCCGCGTGAGTTCTTCGAGCTGTGCAAACTCTCGGTACACCGGGGTGTCAAAGAAGGCTTCTTGCATGGCCGGGTCTGACAGGGTGAACCATTGCTGCATGAAGTGGGTGCGCAGCATGGTCATCAAGGGAAATGGTGGACGACCGTTCTTGCCCTCGGGGTAGTACGGGGCAATCAGCGCAATCAAATCAGCCCAGGGAACCACTTGTTCCATCTGTTCCAGGAATACTTGCTTGCGCGTCTTCTTGAGTCGCAGATTGAGGGGTAAAGTGACTTGGTTAATGCTATGTATTTTATAGCGATACGATGCGCTTAGCAGCACGTTTCATGGGGAGTTATGCAGAGTTTTCTTAGGGTATCAAATCAGCCTCCAGGGCAATAGTTATATGCGCAAGCAGCTCCTGAATCAATAGCGCTTTCCTGCCAGAGCCACGCCACCACCCAGCCGCTCAGTCACCGCTCTCCTCACACTGGGCGGCGCATTTTCAAGCACGGCTGACCAATCGGCCTGCGCCAGCTTCACGGTCTGTTTGGCAATGCTGACCAGTCGGCTGACGCGCTGCAAGCCAGCGGCTTTGAGCAATATCTCGAGCTGATTGACATCGATAGCCCTGAACGTGACGCACGCGCAGCATGTTGGGGTAGTCGACCATCACGCCGCGGCCATATTTTGCACGTGGGTTTGCATCGCAAATCAGCACTGCGCTTGCCAGATGAGGTGACTGCCAGGACAGTAGCTGAATACCAGAAGGCTCTGACCCGTTTCATGGCATGAAGACCATCCGAATCGGTTGAAAAGGCCGATAAAAAGGCAACTGGTTACTATTGCATAAATATCAAAATGATTGTTCATGCAAACACCCCGTGCCTCACCCGTTCCAGCCGAAGAGCTTGAACACGAGTTTGATGTGCAGCAGACGCACAGCATTGAACGCTGGGACCGAAATAAACTGCTGCTTCAAAGTGAGGGACGTGGCTGGTCAAATCTGTATGTAGCAGTTGCTACGGTTAACAGTTGGTCCGGAACGCTCAACCCGACTGGCCACTATTGCATTGGTTTTTGTTTGCGTGGGCGTGCCCGGTTGCGGGTCAGTGTCGATACCGATCCCGTGCCACAAGAGGCCACGCTTTCACCGCGTCAGTTCCTGATTATTCCGGCTAACGAGTCCTCCCGGTGGGAGCGGCGAGGTTCGTCAGAAATGCTGATGCTCTATTTGAAAAAAGAACTCGTGGAGGCGGTGAACAAGACTATTTTTGGGCGGTTTCAGATGAATGTGGCCATTCGTCTGGGAGCCACAGATCCTTTGCTGGAGCAACTGGCCCTGGCGATTTTGGAGGCGTTACAGCACCCTACGCTGGCGACCACACCAGCCTATGTAGACACGCTGGCATGGACGCTGGCCACGCAGCTGCTGAAAGGGCACTCTATCAATACAGAATTAAACCAGCCTGCCGCGCGTTGTTATGAAAATTTTCGCTCAAGCATGGCACGTGTTCAAAATTTCATTGACTGTTCTCTGGGAGAAGATCTTTCATTGGAAGTCATGGCCAGTCAGGCGAACATGAGTGTGTGTGGCTTGAAGCGCTTGTTTCAAAGACACCATGCCACCTCGCCGCATCAGTATTTGCTGGCTTGCAGAATCTCGAAGGCTTCGCGCATATTGGCAGAAACTGAACTGCCCATTTCTGAAGTTGCCCTCGTCACAGGCTTTTCGAGTCAAAGCCACTTTGCAACCGCATTTAAAAAGAAAATGGGTCTGTCACCCAAAGCCTACCGTCTTGAAAGCAGCGCGGCCGCCCAGTGCACCACCGCTTCTTTTAGCGTGCAGCCAGTGCTTGCATAACCCCAGCCAGATCTGAACCCGGCAGGCTTGCCGGGCCTCCTGCGACCAAGGGCGTGCGCGACAGCCGGGCAACTGGCCCGATGGTTCTGACAAGACCTATGTTCTTGTGGTCTCTAGTCAGACTCAACCCACGATCAACGACCCACGGGTCTGACATTAGTTCTTGAACAGCTACCAGGCGATGGACGGCAGCGTCGCAGACGCGCAGCTTGTCCATCCAATGGTCAAGCGCTTGCTGGCCAAAGGTGCGTGCAAGCAAATCCTGCTGATCCGCATCAGACAGCGTGCCAAGCACGGGCAGATCAAGAGCCTGCTGTAAATGCTGCAGCGAGGCACGCTCAAGCGCAAAGAAAAACCATTGATCGCGCGCTTGATACAAGCGATAAAGTGAATGCATGCCCAGCGTATTGGCGGCTGCAGATGACTCGCAACAAGACTGTGCCATTTGGGCAAAGCGCAGCGACTGATGCAGTGTTGCGGTGTACCCAAGCGCGCCGCTGACCTGCTGCCCCCGGCCCGTCCGCTTGTGATGCAACAGCGCCAGCGACAGCCCAAACGCCGTGAGCACGCCTGTGCCGTAGTCGTTTATCTCGTAGGGTAGCCTTGCGGGTTGATCTGGCCAACCAAAATCGACCTGCGCACCTGCAGCGGCCTGTGCCTGCACTTCATAGCCACGCCTGTCGCACCAGGACCCGTCATAGCCAAAAGCACTGACCGATGCGTAAATAATTTCAGGTTTGATCCTGATGAGGTCCTGATAGCCCATACCCAGCCGCTCTGCCACACCATGTCTGAAGTTTTGCATGACAACGTCGGCGGATTCGACCAGTTGCCGAAAAATGTCCATATCCTTTGGGTCTTTCAGGTCGAGGAATATGCTTTGTTTGCCGCGATTGACATCGCAATGCGACATGATGGGTTCGTGCGGGCTGTTGATTTTGATGACATCCGCGCCAAACTCGGCGAGGGCACGCGCCGCCGTTGGCCCGGCCCAGATCTGCGTGAGGTCAAGCACGCGCACGCCTTTTAATGCAGGGTCTGTGCAGGGCGGGCCGACTTTAAAGTTTGTACGCCGTGTGCCCTGTGTGCCTGGCTGCAAGAGGCGGGTAACGATGCTCGCCCGATCCGCATCCGGCAGGTGCCTCCGGCCTTGAATATGCTCTTTTGACACCGACAGTCGTATCGGTATGCCTGGCTGCTTCATCGTGCCATATTCAAAATCATTGACCGACACAACCGATTGCGACGTCACGGCATGCGCTGTGTCAGACCACTCGGCAGTTGTCCTGCAGACGCTCAGCGGTACACCGGCATTTTCAGCAACGCTTTCCCACGCCATTGCAGTGCGTGTTTTAAACAAGTCAGCAAGCTTAGACCGCAAACGCAAGGCGGTCTCAACGCAGGTCGAAAGCATGGCGCGGTCAAGCAGTCCTTCAGACGCCCACTGCCCAACGCCCGCCGCCGCGACAAACCAGTCCATGAAACGCGGTGCCACTGGCGCAAAGTGCACGTAGCGGCCATCCTGGCATTCGTATACGCCGAAGCCGGTGAAGTCCAGCGGCATATCCGCAGCCGAAGGCATCTGCATTCCCCGGGCCCCAATGGCGGTGAACATCGCATCAAACAACGCCACTTCAATGTGCTGTCCCAGGCCATCACGTTGCCGGGCATTGAGCGCATTGACACAAGCTGTTGCAGCCAGCATCGCGGCAAAGTTTGATGCAACGGGCAAGTCCCAAAACCTGGGTGTGGACGCATTGCTACCTGCCAGAGGCCGGTAGGTATCCGTGGCGGCCGCGATGATGGCCTCCCATCCTGCGAGTGGGGCGCGCGGGTCATCATGCGCAAAGCCCGGCATGGCGCAATACACCAGTCGCGGGTTTCGCTGGGCGAGGGTTTCGTAGCCCAGGCCAAGCCCGGCAAATTTACCGGGCCGAAAATTTTCAATCAGTATGTCTGCGGTGTCGACCAGCTGCAAAGCAAGGTATTTGTCGGCTTCATTTTTTAAATCCAGCACCATGCTTTTTTTACCGCGATTGAAAATCGCACCAGCGGCAGAAGGGTCTCGTGGTCCGCCCGGCGGGTCAATCCGGATGACTTCGGCACCTTGTTCACTGAGCAGCATGGCAGCCAAAGGACCAGCCACGTATTGCCCGAAATCAAGAACGCGAAAACCAGTCAGTGCTCCCGACATCACTTGACCTTGGTCGCCTTCATCAATGCATCACCTAGACTACTTTTGGCGGGTCCCGACGCGCCGGAACAGCGCCTGGTGGCAACACATTAAAGCTGGCGGCACTGCGCATGCCGCTTTCTACCCCTGCGGGTGAATACACCGCCAGGATTTTGACTGGCTCCCAGCTGTTGTTCATGGTGGAGTGATAAGCATTTTTGGGAATGGTGACCAGATCGCCTGCACGAACCAGACGGGACTCGGGTTGGCCTTCGGTAAATTCAATCATCATCTCGGCTTCGCCCGAAATGATGAAAATCAGCTGGTCTGCCTCGGCATGGTTGTGCCGCGTATGGCCTTGGCCAGGGTCAAAATAGATGGACACCGCACTCAACGAATTGATGCCCGTGATGGCGGGCTCAGACAGAATCTTTCCCACCACCCAGTCCGAGACGATTGACTCAACTTCATGGGGACTGACGGCAACAGGCGGCTTGTTCATGGTAACTTTCCTTGTTTAGAGTTTGTTTTATGGCATTTCCGTTTGACAGGCACTAGGCACTAGGCCACCCGGTCCCGAATCACCTGAGGTACCGGCACGGTGGCCTTGAATGAGGGGCGCAATTCAAGACGGTCAGAGAAGGCGGCCAGGCCGGGATATTGCTCGCGCCACGGGTTGGCGGGCCAGCGCACAGTGAGGTAGCGCAGCAAGGTTGCCACAGCTATGTCGGCAAGCGTCAGCGCGTTGCCATGACAAAATTCTTTCGCTCCAATCGAGTCCGAAAACGACCGCAAGGCACCATCGACTTTGCGCTGCTGACGGTCAAACCAGGGTTTGCTTTGCTTGTCGGCATCACGCGCAATTTCAAAGAACATTTGCACCAGCGCGTCGCAGGCACCATCGGCAATGACTTCGTAACGCTTGACAGCCAAAATGCCGTCAATGTCTTTTGGAAAGAGTGGCAGGGCGGGATGTTTGTACTCAATCCACTCATTGATATAACGCGACTCAAAAACGCTTGTCCCATTCGGGCAGATCAGAACTGGAAGCTTTTCAAGCGGGTTATGCAGCGGTGTTTGTGTGTCGGAGTTCCAGGGGACTTCAGTGATCAGTTCAAACGGAATCCCTTTTTCTGCCAGCTGGATACGCACTTTGCGCGCATAGGGGCTGGGCGTGGCGCTAATGAGCTTGTACATGCGTCTCTTCCTGTTTTGGGGTGTAAAAGTCGTCGGCTAAATGGCATGCCACCTGATGGCCATCGGCCCGGGTAAGCAACCGGGGGGCCACCGTCTCGCATATTGCGATTTTGTGTGGACACCTTGAATGAAAGTGACATCCCGAGGGTGGATCAATGGGGCTGGGTATTTCACCTTCCAGCAAAGGTCTGCGCCCGCGTCTTCTGGTGGGGTCGGGCAGTGGCGCCGCGTCCAGCAATGCGCGGGTGTAGGGATGCAGCGGTTGCTGCCAGAGTGTTTTGCGTGGCGCGAGTTCAACAATCCGGCCCAGATACATCACCGCTACGCGGTCGCAAAAGTGTTCCACAACGGACAAGTCGTGTGAGATAAACAGATATGAGAGCCCGAGTTCGTCGCGTAAGTCAGCCAGCAGATTCAACACCTGCGCGCGAACCGAAACATCAAGCGCGGAGACCGGCTCATCACATACGATCAGTTTTGGGTTCAACGCCAACGCACGTGCAATGCCAATCCGTTGACGTTGGCCACCAGAAAATTCGTGGGGGTGACGATGGGCGGCATCAGGGGGAAGGCCCACCCGCTCCAGTAACCAATTGACGCGGGCAACCCTTTCGCGACTATTACCCAGACCATGCACGATCAGCGGCTCTTCAATGGCTCGCCCGACGGTACTGCGTGGGTTAAGCGAAGCGAAAGGATCCTGAAAAATCATTTGCGCTTCACGCCGGAAGGACTTGGTCTGTGTGGCGCTCATGTCGGAAAGACTCTGTCCAGACAGACGCACAGACCCTGCGTCGGGCACCAGCAATTTGATGATGGTTCGGCCGAGCGTTGATTTGCCGCAGCCCGATTCACCAACCAGACCCAAGGTTTCACCCTGTGCCAGACTAAAGCTGACACCATCAACGGCATGCACGCGGCGCCCACGTCCTGCATCAAAATACTTGACGAGCTTTTCAACGCGCAGGAGCTCTTGAGTCATGATGCTGACCCTTCTTTGGTAACAAAAGTCTGCGAAGAACTTTCGTACTGCCGGTGGCACGCGACAGAGTGCGCTGCAAATGATTCGGTCAGTGCGGGCGGCGTGCTGCGACAGGCGTCAATGCTCCATTCGCAGCGCGGGGCAAAGCTGCAACCTGGTGGCATGGCATGAAGCGCTGGAACCTGGCCGCGAATTTCCTTGAGCCTTGTAGCCATACCACCTGAGGCTGCGGGCGAAGCTTGAATCAAACCTTGTGTGTAAGGATGCTGCGGGCGTTGAAACAGATCAAACACCGAAGCCTCTTCAATTTTTTTGCCCGCATACATCAAGGCGACACGGTCGGCAACTTCTGCGACCACACCCAGGTCGTGCGTGATGAGCAGAATCGACATGCCCAGACGCTCACGCATCTCCAGCAACAAATTGGCGTATTCGCATCTGCGGCTGTATGACGGCAACTATGTGTGCGTGATGCGGCGTGACCACCCCATGGCCAGCGGGCCGATGACCATCAACCGGTTTTGCTC
>JANOAP010000370.1:0-2030 GCA_031411175.1 Rhodoferax sp.
GTCGGCATCTACCCGCGCTTCGGCCGCGGCGCGGGCCTGCATGTCGGCCTGGGCGGTCGTGAAACTGTCTTGCAGCATCTTGGCAATCAGCGCATCACCCAGGCCATAGCTGGGCTTCACGTCAATTTGCGCCTCTACACCGCTCACCTGCTCGCGGGCCGACACGTTGAGCAAGCCATCGGCATCGACGGTAAAGGTGACGCGAATGCGCGCGGCACCGGCCACCATGGGGGGGATGCCACGCAACTCGAACCGGGCCAGACTGCGGCAGTCGGCCACCAGGTCGCGCTCGCCCTGCACCACGTGCAGGGCCAGTGCTGTCTGGCCGTCTGTGTAAGTGGTGAAGTCTTGCGCCATGGCCGTGGGAATGGTCTGGTTGCGCGGCACAATGCGTTCGGCCAGGCCGCCCATGGTCTCGATGCCGAGCGACAGCGGAATCACATCCAGCAGCAGCAAATCGCCCGACGGGTTGTTGCCCGCCAGTTGGTTCGCCTGAATGGCCGCACCCAGCGCCACCACTTCATCGGGGTTGAGGTTGACCAGCGGCTCACGGCCAAAGAAGTCTGCCACCGCACGGCGCACCTGCGGCATGCGAGTGGAGCCACCGACCATCACCACGCCCTGCACTTCGTCGGGTGCGAGTTTTGCATCGCGCAGCGCCTTGCGCACAGCAGTCATGGTGCGCGCGGTTAATGGCGAGGTGATGTCTTCAAATTGCGAGACTTTGACGTCAAATACGACGTTATCCCTCGCCAATTGGGCTTGGATAGCTACGCTTTCTGTAGCATCTACGGCCGACAAAGCTTCTTTGCAGGCGCGCGCTGCTACCTTGATGGCGGCTTTGTCGCCGGGTGTCACGGCCTCTGTGCCCATTTGCGCCAGCACCCAGTCGGCCAATGCGTGGTCGTAATCATCGCCGCCCAGGCTGGAGTCGCCGCCAGTGGCGATGACTTCAAAAACGCCCTGTGTCAGCCGCAGAATGGAGATGTCAAACGTGCCACCACCCAGGTCGTAAATGGCGTAAACGCCTTCACTGCCGTTGTCCAGCCCATAGGCAATAGCCGCGGCCGTAGGCTCGTTGATGAGGCGCAGCACGTTCAGCCCCGCCAGTTGCGCCGCGTCTTTGGTGGCCTGTCGCTGCGCATCGTCAAAGTAAGCGGGCACGGTAATGACCGCGCCAAACAGGTCTTCGTTAAAAGTGTCTTCAGCCCGGTAACGCAGCGTGGCCAGAATATCGGCACTGACCTCCACCGGCGATTTCTCACCCGCCACGGTTTGCAGGCCCAGCATGCCGGCATGGTCCACAAAGCGGTAGGGCAACTTGGCTGCGCCCTTCACGTCGGCCAGGCTGCGCCCCATGAAGCGTTTGGCAGACGCAATCGTGTTCTCGGGGTCGGTGGCCAACGCGGCCTGGGCCTCAAACCCAATCTGCCGCCCACCCCCGTCAAGGTAGCGCACCACCGACGGCAGGATGACCCGGCCCGCGTCGTCAGCCAGGCATTCGGCAACACCACTGCGCACCGCTGCCACCAGGGAATGGGTGGTGCCCAGGTCAATGCCCACGGCAATGCGCCGCTCATGTGGGTTGGGGGACTGACCGGGTTCGGAGATTTGAAGAAGCGCCATTTTTATTTTTGAAAGTCAGAAGGCTATTGTCCCAGTTGCTCGAAGCGCACTTCAACGTCATGGGCAAAGCGCTCCATGAACATCAACGCCCTCACCTGCCCTACAGCCCCCGCATAGTCGTGCTCAACATCGAGTAGTTGCCCGCATTTTTGTAGCGTTTCACGCCGGGTTTTCGATAACTCGGAATTGATGGCCTCGACATCTGCCAGGCTTGCGGCATCGTCAAGACTTTCACGCCATTCCATTTGCTGCATCAAGAAAGCGGCAGGCATGGCGGTGTTGTTTTCGGCATTGACCGCAGCGCCATTCAGCTCGCACAAATAGGCGGCACGCTTGAGCGGGTCTTTCAACCGCTGATAGGCTTCGTTGATGCGCACCGACCATTGCATCGCCACGCGCTGGGC
>JANOAP010000371.1:0-5088 GCA_031411175.1 Rhodoferax sp.
GTGCGCGAATTGATCGCCCTGGCCAAATCGAAGCCGGGCCGCCTGAACTTTGCCATTGGTGGTGTGGGCTCATCCCTGCACCTGGCGGGCGATGCGTTCAAGATGCAATCGGGCACCTTTATCGTCAACATCCCTTATCGGGGCACGGCGCCCGCCATTCAGGATGTGCTGGCCGGGCAGGTGGAGCTGATGTTTGCCGCCATCGGTAATGCACAGGGGCATATCAAGGCGGGCAAGCTCAAGGCGCTGGGCGTGACCAGTGCCAAACGGCTGGCGGCATTCCCTGACGTGCCTGCCATCAGCGAAGTCATTCCCGGCTTTGAATCCAGTGCGTGGTTTGGCTTGTTTGCCCCCAGTCTCATGGACCCATCCGCAGCGAAGAAACTCAGCGCTGCCGCACGCCAGGCGGTGGTGTCGCCCGATGTGCGACGACGGCTGGAGACTGAAGGCTACATCCCGGTTGGCAATGCACCTGACGAGTTTGGCAAATTCGTGCAGCGTGAGATCACCCGCTGGGCGGCGGTGGTGAAGTTCTCGGGAGCCAAGCCGGAATGAGCAACGCAAACATGAATAAGGCAAGCTTGCGCGCCGCCGGGCCGCCCCAAGGCGCGAAGGCCCCCATGGGGGGCAGCGACCCACATGCAATGGGGGAGCGTGGGGGTCCACAATCTCTGGCCCAGAAGATCATCGCACGCGCGGCGGGGCAGGCGTCGGTGCGGGTGGGCGACATCGTCACCTGCCGGGTTGACATGGCCATGTTCCATGACTCATCCGGCCCGCGTCGGCTCAAGCCCATGCTGGAAGAGCTGGGCGCGCAGATCTGGGACAAATCCAAAGTGGTGCTGGTGATGGACCACTATGTACCCGAGCGCGATGACGCCGCCCGCAAAATTGTGCGTATCGCGCGTGACTGGGCGGCAGAGCAGAACCTGCCGCATGTGTACGACAGTCAGGGCATCTGCCACGTGGTGGTGCCACAGCACGGGCACATCCGGCCCGGCATGTTCTGTGTGGGCGGCGATTCCCATTCGCCCACCGGCGGCGCCTTTGGGGCTTACATGTTCGGCATTGGCAGCACCGAAATGCTGGGCGTGGTGGTCACGGGTGAGATCTGGCTGCGCGTGCCGCAGACCATCGCGATGAATTGGTCGGGTTCTTTAAGTGCGGGCGTGTGCGCCAAAGACATGATGCTGGCGATGATCGCCCGCTTTGGCATGAACGGTGCCAACTACCAGGCCGTTGAGTTCACCGGCAGCGCAGTGCGGGCCTTGTCGATGCAAGAGCGCATGACCCTGTGCAACATGAGTGCCGAGCTGGGTGCGCAGACCGGCCTGGTGGCACCGGATGAGGTCACGCGGTCCTGGCTGAAGCAGGCCGGTGTGAATGCATCTGATGTGGCCGAGGATCTGCCGGTGCTGGCGTCAGATATCGGCAGCATCGACCAGCAGCATGACTTTGACGCGGCCACACTCAGCCCGCAACTGGCCGCTCCCCACAGCCCGGCCCATGGTGTGCCGATTGCCGACCATGCCGACACGCGCATTGACGTGGCCTACATCGGAGCCTGCACGGGTGCCAAGCTGGATGATCTGCGTTTTGCCGCGCGGGTGCTCAAGGGCCGCAAGGTGGCCAGCGGCGTGCAGCTCATGGTGGCTCCCGCCAGCCTGCGGGACCGGGCCCAGGCAGAGCGCGAGGGCACCCTGCAGTGCCTGACCGATGCAGGTGCCACCGTGCTGCCCAGCACCTGCGGCGCGTGTGCGGGCTACGGCGACAGTTTTGCCGATGGCCAGACTGTTATCTCCAGCACGGCACGCAACTTCAAGGGCCGCATGGGGCCGCCCGGCACCCAGGTGTTTTTAGGCTCGGCCTACACCGTGGCAGCGTCTGCATTGCGTGGGCGCATCACCGACCCGAGAACCGTTTTGTGATGAACACGACCCGGCACACCATCTGGCATCTGGGGGACGACGTGGACACCGATGCACTCGCGCCCGGTGCCTGGATGCAGTTCGGCATCGATGTCATTGCGCAGCACTGCCTCGAAAATCTCGCGCCCTCATTTGCGCGCGGGGTACGTGCTGGCGATGTCATCGTCGCTGGCCGCAATTTCGGCATTGGCTCGTCGCGCGAGCAGGCAGCAGCAGCGCTGGTGCATCTGGGCGTCGCAGCCGTGATCGCGCCCAGCTACGGCGGGCTTTTCTTTCGCAATTCTTTCAATCTGGGGCTGGTGTTGCTGACCTGCCCGCAGATTCATCTGCTACAAAAAAAAGAGCTGACAGAGCTTTCCCTGATTGGTCAAACGGTTGTTTTACCCTCCGGTGGAGAGGTCCAATGTGATCCTGTGCCTGATTTTCTGCTGGACATGGCGCGTGCGGGCGGCCTGCTGCCCAGTCTCAAGCGGCGGCTGTCTGCCTGAAATGTTGCCGTAATGATGTCGTCGAACATAACCCAGGTTGCCGTTCTCATCTGTGGTGCCGGGCCAGTGGGGCTGGTGGCGGGTCTGCGTCTGGCACGGGCCGGCATTGAAACTGTGGTCCTTGAGAAAGAGCCTACCGTTAGCGAAGACTTCCGGGCCTCCACCTTTCACCCGCCCACGCTGGAGATGCTGGACGAGCTGGACATCACGCAAGATCTGATTGCACACGGGCTGGTCTCACCCACCTGGCAGATTCGCCAGCATGAATCGCACGACAAGGCGCTGTTTGACCTGTCGGTGCTCAGCGGTGACACCCGGTATCCGTTTCGCCTGCAATGCGAGCAGCGCGTGCTGACCCGCCTGGCCGACGCGAAGGCGCAAAACACAGCCAACCTGCAGGTTCGCTATGGCTGTGAGCTGACTGCCCTGGCGCAGGACGCCAGCGGCGTCACCGTGACAGTGACTGCGCCGTCGGGCACCCAGACGTTGAAGGCGCGCTACCTGATTGCCGCCGATGGTGCGCGGTCGATCTGCCGCAAGCTCACCGGCATGACCTTCACGGGTGAGACTTACCCTGAGACCACGATCCTCGCGACCACGCCTTACCGGTTTGAAGACCAGCTACCGGGCCTGTCCAACGTCAACTATGTGTGGTGCGACCAGGGCACGTTCTCGCTGTTGCGCCTGCCAGACATCTGGCGCTGTTCGCTGTACTCAGACCCCGATGAATCGGTCGAGCAGGCGCTGGAGCCGCACGCGATTGAACGCAAGCTGCAGCGCATCGTGCCGCGAAATGAACCCTACAAGGTGGTTGAAATCCGCTCCTACCGCATCCATCGCCGCCTGATTGATGACTACCGGGCCGGGCGCGTGCTGTTCGCAGGCGACGCGGCGCACCTCACCAGCCCATCGGGTGGCATGGGCATGAATGGCGGCATTCATGATGCTGTCAACCTGAGCGACAAACTGATTGCCGTGTTGAACAAAAGCGCGTCCGATGACCTGCTGGACCTCTACACGCGCCAGCGCCGGCCGGCTGCGCAAGACGAAATTTTGGCGCAGTCCCACACCAACCGCATGCGCATGCAGCAGCGCGATGCGGGGTGGCGGGCCACTGAGCTGGCGCGCTTGCAGGCGCTCATTGCCAACCCGGCGAGCCACCGCGAGCATTTGCTGAAAAGCTCGATGATTTCCGGCCTGGCCCGTGCCGCCGCCACCGTGTAACGAGCACAGCCGTGACGCCATGATCATGACCTCGACTGCAACCAAGGCCACCTCAGCGCGCGACTATGCCCGTGCCGGGCGTTTGGGCATCGGCACGCCGCAGGCCAACCCCACGGTCGAAGCCGAGATCCGCCGCCTGTTGCCGTTTGAAGTTGATTACGTGACCCTGCGGCTGACATCGCCCAGCCCTGACCCCGTGACGCGCCTGAAGGCCTACCTGACCGAATTGCCTCACCATGCACGGCAATTTGCAGGCATGAAGATGGATGCCTTCCTGTTCGCCTGCACGGCTGCCAGCTACCTGCTTGATGAGTCGATACAAATGCGTGCCATTGCAGAAGCCGAGGCCGTTTTGGGCGCGCCAGTGATCACCGCACCCGCTGCCCTGGTCGCGCAATTGCAATCGGTGGGAGCGCGCCGCATTGCGCTGGTGTCGCCCTATCCCGCAGTAATCATGGACGCGGCAGTCCGGTGGTGGCGCGGCCAGGGTTTTGACGTGGTGGGCCAGAGCGGTGTGGACATCAAGTCGGATGACACCGTTCACATCTACGGCTTGCAGTCGGGCGATGCCTGGCCGGTGCTTCAGCGTTTTGACATTGCCAGTGCGGATGCCGTGGTGCTGTCCGGCACCGGCATGCCCAGCCTGCCCCTGATAGCCCGCGCCAGCGCGCATTTTGGTGTGCCGGTGATGTCGTCCACACTGGCCCTGGCGCGCGAAGGCCTCAAGCGCCTGGGCCTGACCACCGCACACCATGACCCTTGTTGAACTGCACTTGACCCCATGACTCCAACTCTCAAACTCAATCGCAGGCAGATGGGACGGGCTCTTATGGCCGCCAGCCTGCTCGGCAGCTTGCCCGGTGCATTCGCGCAGGCTTTCCCCGCGCGGCCGCTCAAGCTCGTCGTGCCGTTTCCACCGGGTGGCTCTACCGATGTGATCGCACGCATGGTGGCGCAGCGGTTGGGTGATGCGCTCAAGACCACGGTGGTGGTGGACAACAAGCCCGGCGTGGGTTCGGTGCTAGGCACGGATGCCGTGGCCAAGGCAGCTGCCGATGGCTACACCCTGGTGGTGTCGGCCAACCCGGCCATTGCGCCGGGGCCGCTGATGCGCAGCAGCATGCCCTACGACCCGGTGCGTGACTTCACCCACCTGGCGCTGTTGGGCACCTTTCCCAACGGCTTTGTGGTGCGTGCGGACCACCCGGCCAAAACTATGGCTGACTTCATCGCCTTGGCTCGCGCCAAGCCCGGCGTGATGAATTACTCGTCGGCCGGCCTGGGCAGTGCCGGCTTTCTCACCGGCGAGCTGCTCAAGCAAGCCGCAAGCATTTCCATGGTGCACGTGCCTTACAAGGGTTCCGGCCCGGCCATCACCGACTTGATTGGCGGCCAACTTGACGGCATGTTCGAAAGCCTGGTCACGGCCACCGGCTATGTGCGCGGCG
>JANOAP010000372.1:0-2432 GCA_031411175.1 Rhodoferax sp.
GCCGGGCTCGCGCGACGGCATGCGCATGGGCGACTGGAAGATGGTCGACTCGATGATCGTCGACGGACTCTTCGACGTCTACAACAAGTACCACATGGGCATCACCGCCGAGAACGTCGCCAAGAAGTACGAGATCTCGCGCGAGAAGCAGGACGCCCTGGCCCTGGGCTCGCAGCAGAAGGCCGCGGCGGCGCAGGAGGCCGGCAAGTTCAAGGACGAGATCGTGCCGTTCAGCATCGCGCAGAAGAAGGGTGATCCGATCGTCTTCGCCAGCGACGAGTTCATCAACAAGAAAACCAGCGCCGAAGCATTGGCGGGGCTGCGGCCCGCGTTCGACAAAGCCGGTGGCGTGACCGCGGGCAATGCCTCCGGCCTGAACGACGGCGCTGCCGCCGTGATGGTGATGACCGCCAAGAAGGCCGCCGCGCTGGGCCTCAAACCCCTGGGCCGTATTGCCAGCTTTGCTACCAGTGGCCTGGACCCGGCCTTCATGGGCATGGGCCCCGTACCCGCCAGCACCAAGGCACTGGCCCGCGCAGGCTGGAAAGCGGCCGACCTGGACCTGCTGGAAATCAACGAAGCCTTCGCCGCACAAGCCTGTGCCGTCAACAAGGAAATGGGCTGGGATACCAGCAAGGTCAACGTTAACGGCGGTGCCATTGCCATCGGCCACCCGATTGGCGCGTCCGGCTGCCGTATTTTGGTCACCCTGTTGCACGAGATGCAAAAACGAGATGCCAAAAAAGGCATCGCGTCGTTGTGCATCGGCGGTGGCATGGGCGTGGCATTAACGATTGAGCGCTAGTCAGTTTTTTTATAACAACCAGGAGATCAACATGAGTCAAAAAATAGCATACGTCACCGGCGGCATGGGTGGCATAGGTACCGCCATCTGCCAGCGCCTTCACAAAGAAGGCTTCAAGGTCATCGCCGGTTGCGGCCCCACACGTGACCACGTCAAGTGGATTGCCGAGCAGGCCGCACTGGGCTACACCTTTTACGCTTCCGTCGGCAATGTGGGCGCATGGGATTCCACCGTGGACGCGTTCACCAAGACCAAGGCTGAGCACGGCAGTATCGACGTGCTGGTGAACAACGCGGGTATCACCAAGGACCGCATGTTCCTGAAAATGACCAGGGAAGACTGGGACGGCGTGATCGAGACCAACCTGAACAGCATGTTCAACGTGACCAAGCAAGTGGTGGCGGACATGGTTGAAAAAGGCTGGGGCCGCATCATCAACATCTCTTCCGTCAACGGCGAAAAAGGCCAGGCAGGGCAGACCAACTACTCGGCTGCCAAAGCCGGCATGCACGGTTTTTCGATGGCACTGGCGCAAGAGATGGCCACCAAGGGCGTGACGGTCAACACTGTGAGCCCCGGCTACATTGGCACCGACATGGTCAACGCCATTCGCGAAGATGTGCTGGCCAAGATCGTAGCCACAATCCCCGTGAAGCGCTTGGGCAAGCCCAGCGAAATCGCGTCCATCATTGCGTGGCTGGCGTCTGAGGAAGGCGGCTACACCACCGGGGCGGACTTCTCTGTCAACGGTGGTTTGCACATGGGCTGAAGTCGTTTTCGACCTTGGTTATGGGAACCCGCTTCGGCGGGTTTTTTATTTTCCGGGTTGATTCTGGGCTGGTGCAATAGCCGCGCTGCAACCTTACCAAACTATTTGAATTCCCCCGGCTTCGGCTGAGGAAGGGTGCTTTGGCTCCCGTCAGCGTTTGATCGCTATCGGCATTGGCAAGTCCACCATCACCGGCTGCCCCGGCACCGTACAACCCGTGTCGCAACATTTGCCGGGCTGACGTACTCGGGTGATGGCGCGGTTTGGGTCATGCGGCGCGGCGGTGGGAGAGCCATCAGCCGCAATGCCACGTTCCAGAATTCGCTCCACCAGCTCGACCTTGGAGCCGATGGGGTAATTACGGTAAATCTCCTGTTTCATGGCGGCGGGTGAGCCACCGCCATGCAGGCTGATCACGCTGTACCAACCGCCCTGGTAGCCGGCAGTTAGGTCTTCTATGAAGCGCGCGGTCTCTATGCGCTGCTCGTAGGGTACGTCAGGGTTGGCCCGCAAGACCTCGCTGAGTTTGGCGGCGGTCTCGGGGTTGTGGTCTTCATCCGGGCCGGGTAGGGTGACGATCAGGCCGCCGCTCACGTAATGGGCAATGCGGTGCATGTCGTAAATTTTGGTGGCCAGCAAAAGCTTGCCGGTGTTGCTGAACACCGGGTCGGGCATGAATGTTTTGCTGTGTTCATCTGCCTTGCCATACACGCTCGCCGCCACTCCGCAGGCGAAGAAGCTCTCGGTGATGGTGATCAGCTCGACCATCTGTTCGCACAAATGGGTTTCCTTGCCCGGATCGAAGCCGTTGGCCTCGCACATCAGTGCGCCCGCGCCGATCAGCAAGTCGCCAAAACC
>JANOAP010000373.1:0-2850 GCA_031411175.1 Rhodoferax sp.
TGTCCAGTGACACCTTGACCTGGTAAGTGCGGGTAACCGGGTCCGCCGTGGCGGCCACTTCACGCACGGTTCCTTGCCGGTTGCTGCCAGCAGACCACGAACGCACATCAACAACGGCACCCGGTTTGATCACGTTCACCCGGTCTTCCGGCACGGAAAACACAACATCTCGCGGGCCATCCTGGGCAATTCGAACAACGGGCGTGCCCGCCCCAACAACCTGGCCCGCCTCGGCCTCCACCGCCGTGACGATGCCAGATACATCGGCCACGAGGCTAGCGTACCCCGCTTGATTGCGCTGGGCAGACAACTGGGCCTGCGCCTGCTCAAGTTGGGCCTGCGCTGCCTTGAGCGTGGTATCGCGCCTCTCCACTTCGGCACCACTGATGAAGTTCTGGTCCTTCAGCTC
Organism: Rhodoferax sp.; assembly: GCA_031411175.1. Lineage (GTDB taxonomy): Bacteria > Pseudomonadota > Gammaproteobacteria > Burkholderiales > Burkholderiaceae_C > JANYCG01. Next base: position 410 of record JANOAP010000373.1, read on the forward strand.
CTTGAAGCGTTTGTAATCAGCCTCGGCCAGGTTGCGGTTGGTCGCAGCAGCGGCCACTTGGGCCTTTGCCGCGTCAGCTGCAAGCCGGAAGTCCTGTGCATCAAGCTGCGCCAATAGCTGTCCTGCCTTCACTCGCTGGCCCGCCTCCACCGGACGCTGGATAATTTTGCCGGCCACCCGAAATCCCAGCCGCGACTCGACCCGGGCGCGAACTTCGCCGGCAAACTCGGCACCCGACTGAAACCCTTCAACAGCGACCGTCAAAACCTTGACGGCTCGTACCGGCTCTTCAGCGGGCACGGGCTTGGAACAGCCCGACAAAACCAGCACACTCAACGCCGCGAGCGACACAACGCAAGGTACGAAACCCGGACTTGGCATTCGTCCTGAACAAGACATGAAGCGAGACAAGACAGATGACTGTGTTGGCATGGCGGACCCGAAATTAATGCCCCAAAACGGAGGCGACCCAAGAAGACTGACGCGCGGGCAACTAATGACCGACCGGTCAATTGTAGAGTTGAATCGCCTGTTATTGTCAAGGGTAACCGCGCCGCCGACAAGCTTTTGCACCCTCTTTTCCACCCCCTGTTTGCGCCCCCTAATTTTTGTTCCCGCCACGCGCCCTGCACATGCCCCAACCCTTCACCGCAAAGCCCATTGAGGTCGCGGACACCAGCCACTACGAAAACTTTCCGGTCGCCTCCTGGCTGTGCCCCGCGCACTTGCGGCCCCCTATTGCTGCCATTTACGGCTTCGCGCGAACAGCGGACGACATTGCAGACGAAGGCGATGCACCCGCGCAGCGTCGCCTGGATGACCTGGCCGCCATGCGGGCCGACCTGGCGGCCTGTGCTGCGGGGCAGGTCGCCAGCGGGCGCTGGCCGGGCGTGTTTGGTCCGCTGGGCGCGATGATTGCCGAATTCAAGCTACCCGTACCCCTGCTGGTGGACCTGCTGGACGCCTTCGCGCAGGATGTCGCCAAGAGCCGCGACGGCGCCGGCTACGACACCCGCGACGAATTGCTCGCCTACTGCAGCCGTTCGGCCAACCCGGTGGGGCGTCTGCTGTTGCACCTGTATGGCATCAATGACGCGCGATCCCTGGCGATGAGCGACAACATCTGCACGGCGTTGCAGCTCATCAATTTCTGGCAGGACCTGGGCGTGGACATCGCCCGTGGCCGGTACTACCTGCCGCGCCAGGATTGCGAGGCGCACGGTGTCAGCCAGGACGACCTCAGGGCCTTGCGCCAAACAGCTAACGCTACTCAATTGATAGCTGACCAAGCTCATCAAGCAAGGGCTGTCATGCTAAATGGCTCCCAACTAGCACTGCAAATACCGGGTCGGGCTGGTTGGGAGTTGCGCCTGGTAGTGCAAGGTGGCCTGCGGATTCTGGACAAGATAGCCGCCATGAACTTCGCCACGCTGAAGGGCCGCCCCAAGATCACGGCATGGGACGTGCCCTTGATGATTTGGCGCGCCGTGTGGATGTGACAATCAAGCCATGACCCCCGAGCAATATGTCCAGCAAAAGGCCGCCGCATCCGGCAGCAGCTTCTATTACGCTTTCCTCTTTTTGCCCCGCCCACGTCGCGCGGCCATCACCGCGTTTTATGCGTTTTGCCGGGAAGTAGATGACGTGGTGGATGACATGGTCGACCCCAGCGTCGCCGGCACCAAGCTGGCCTGGTGGCAAACCGAGGTCGCCAAGTCTTTTGCGGGCACGCCCAGCCACCCGGTGATGAAGGCCCTGATGCCGCTCGCTTCGACCTACCACATAGAGCAGCGACACCTGCTGGCCATTATTGAAGGCTGCCAGCTCGACCTGACGCAAACGCGTTACCTGGACTACCCCGGCCTGCAGCGCTATTGCCACCTGGTCGCCGGCATCGTGGGTGAAGTGGCGGCCAGCATTTTTGGCCAGACCCAGCCGCAAACCACAGACTATGCTCACAAGCTGGGGCAAGCCCTGCAGCTCACCAACATCATCCGCGACGTGGGTGAAGACGCCATGCGCGGGCGCATTTACCTGCCGGTGAACGAGATGCAGCAGTTCGACGTGAAGGCCCATGAGGTTCTGAAGCGCACCTACTCCGACCGGTTCACCCGGCTCATGAAGTTTCAGGCCGAGCGCACACACACACTGTATGACGAAGCCTTCGCGCTGCTGCCCGCTGCCGACCGGCGCACCCAGAAACCCGGCCTGATGATGGCCAGCATTTACCGCACCTTGCTGCGTGAAATTGAGCGTGACGACTTTCAGGTGCTGCACCAGCGTGTCAGCCTGACCCCCTTGCGCAAACTTTGGCTCGCCTGGAAAGTACAGGCTTTGAGCCGCGTCTGAGACGTGCAGAAATTGCCAAAACTTCTGTCATGCGTCATTGCGAGCGCAGCGCGGCAATCCATGCGCCAGCTCGACACCTGGGTGGATTGCCA
>JANOAP010000374.1:0-3962 GCA_031411175.1 Rhodoferax sp.
GCCAATGTGACCCGGCTGGCCCCCGGCTTTGTTCATAGTTTTTCATTTGCTCCATTTTTGATAGCTATTGCAGCAACGCTGGCGTGGGCCTGGCTGGTGAAATGGCGCGTTGGCCGCCACCGCGCGGCCATCTGGAAGAGCCTGGTGTTGCCCGCTGGCGGCGCGGCCCTGTGCTGGCTGCTGCTCATGACCCTGTGGCTGCCCCTGCTCGACTTTGCGCGCAGCTACGTGACGCTGGCGCAGCGCGTGGGGGCTATGGTGCCGAAGCCAGCCTGCATTGAAACCCATGGTCTGGACCGCGGGCAAATCGCAGCCTTCCAGTTTCACGCCCGGCTCAAGTTGAAACCTGCCAGCAAGTTGGCCACATGCCCATGGCTGCTGGTTGACCGCGATGCCCTGCCCACGTTGGGCACCGTCGTTGACTTTGAACAGTGGACACCGCAAGACATTGGCTACCGCGCGCCTGACAAGGACGAAGACGTGTTGCTCTACCGGCGCGTGCTGCCATCGCAAAAGTAGGCGCGCGTGGTTGAACTGAAATTCATAGCCCGCCACGCGGGCACCGTGCTGGTGGGGCAACTGGCCGTCATGGCGTTCAGCGTGACGGACACGATCGTGGCAGGTCGCTATTCTGAAACCGCGCTGGCCGCGCTGTCCGTGGGGTCGGCTGTCTTCGTCAGCGTCTTTGTCGCGCTAATGGGCGTCATGCAGGCGCTGCTGCCCGTTTGGGCCGAGCTCCACGGTGCGAAACGCTATACAGAGGTTGGGCAATCCTTCCGTCAGGCACTGTATCTTTGCGCCATCACCATCGCCATTGGCATGCTGGTACTGATGTCGCCGGACCCCATCCTGCGCTGGACCGGCGTGCCAGCCTCACTGCGCAGCGAAGTCAAGCCCTACCTGGCCGTGCTGGCGCTGTCGCTGCCGCCCGCCCTGCTGTTTCGCATGTACAGCACGCTGAACCAGAGCCTGGGCCGACCGCTACTGGTGACCTGGCTGCAAATTGGTTCGCTGTTCGTCAAGGCACCGCTGTCGGTCTGGTTTGTGTTCGGCGGGTTCGGCCTGGAACCGCAGGGCGCGGTTGGCTGCGCCTGGGCCACGCTGGTGGTGAACTATGGCATGCTGATCGTTGCGGTGTGGATGCTGCGCACACAGCACATCTATCGCCCCTACGCGATCTGGCAGAAACCGGAAGCACCCCACTGGCGACAGATCGGCGGCTTTGCCCGGCTGGGCCTGCCCGGTGGGCTCTCCATCATGGTAGAGGTCACGTCGTTCACGCTGATGGCGCTCTTCATTGCGCGCCTGGGCGTTGTGCCATCGGCCAGTCACCAGATCGCCTCCAACCTGACCGCTGTGTTGTACATGATGCCGCTGTCAATTGCCATCGCCGCAAGCTCACGGGTCAGCTACTGGCTGGGTGCGGGTGACGCTACCAAGGCGCGCGGCGCCGTCCGGCTGGGGTTCCAGATGGTACTGGCAACCTCGCTCACCTTGTGCACGGCCCTGTTTTTTGCGCGGGAATGGCTGGCGCACATTTACGCAAGCAACCCCAATGTGGTGGCGATGACCGTCCCCCTGCTGGCCTGGGTGGCGCTTTACCATTTCTTCGACGCGTTGCAGGCGCTGTCAGTGTTCTTTCTGCGCTGCTTTCGCGTGGTGCTCATGCCTTTGTTGGTGTACTGCCTGCTGCTGTGGGGTGCCGGCTTGTTCGGAGGTTACCTGCTGGCCTACCACGGCCTGGGACCCTGGCCCGCGATGCAATCCGCAGAGGCGTTCTGGATGACCAGTGCTGTGGCGTTGGGCGTGACGGCATGCTTCTTCATCGGCCTGCTTGCGCAAGTCATGAAACGGGGTCGATCGCCTTGATGCGCCCTGGCGGGAAAACCAGGCTGAACCTTGACCCCTTGCCCGGCGTGCTTTCAATCTTCAGCTCGGCACCGTGCCGCTGCGCCACGTGTTTGACAATTGCCAACCCCAGGCCGGTACCACCGGTGTCGCGGGATCGGCTGCTGTCCACACGGTAAAAGCGTTCGGTCAGCCGGGGAATATGTTCTGCTGCAATACCCGGCCCCGTGTCCTGCACCGAAAACTCGCCACGCCCATCAGGCAATTGCCGCCAGCGCACCACAATCTCGCCACCGGGTGGTGTGTAACGGACGGCATTGCCCGCCAGGTTGGCCATCGCACTCAAGAGCTCACTGTGCGCGCCGCCAATGTCGCAGCTGCCGATTTCCTCAAACCGGATCGAATGCGGTTGCCCGCTGCCTTGCACCACATGGGTAGTCAGGGCTTGAACTTCTTGTGCCACCTGTTGCATGAGCAGGTGGGCAGAAACCCATTCGGTCGAGCCGACGGGCGGGCTGCCTTCCAGGCGTGACAGCGTCAGCAGGTCGCTCACCAGCGTCTGCATGCGCGCAGATTGCTGTGCCATCAGATCAAGGTACCGCTGCCGGTCTGCCTCGTCCAGAGACAGCGTTTGCAGCGTCTCGACAAAGCCCGCCAGAACGGTCAAAGGTGTGCGGATTTCATGCGACACATTGGCTACGAAGTCGCGGCGCATGGCTTCGGCCTGCTCCACGGCTGTGATGTCGCGCGACAGCAGCAGCATTTTTCCGTCACTGTAGGGGTGAAGACGCACCGCCAGCCTGACGGGCCGGGTCGCGCTATCGGCACGCCCGGGCATGATTACGTCGCGCTCAAAGTCATGCGCCGCGAAATAGGCCGCAAAGCCAGGGTCGCGCACTAGGTTGCCAAAATGCTGCTCCCTATCACGCAGCGCCTCGAACCCGAAGTGCGTTGATGCTGTCTGGTTGAACCACTCGATCCGCATCTGTGAATCCAGCAGCACCACGCCATTGGGAGACGCCTGCAACGCCGCCAGAAAATTCTGCAAGCGTTCGTCGCTTGCTTGCGTCAGCCGCTCACGGCTCTTGAGCAGACGCCGCGCGCGATCAGAAATCTCACCCCACAAGCCGCTGGAAACAGCCGGCTCTGAAGTGTCCCCAATCCGCAGCCAGCCCAGCAGTTTGGCACCGCGAATGGCATCCACCACGAACCAGACCACCGCGGCCACCAGCGCCCCGGCCAGAAGCCCCGTCAGGTCATGACCCAATCCGGCCTTGAAGGCGGCAAACCAGCCCGCCAGCGCGCCCGCCAACAGGCAGGCGACAAAGAGAAAAACACGCCAGTACATGCGCCAATGCTACGCGGTTGCCAAGGCCGGTCGCACCCGCCTGGAATCAATGCCTTCAGTCAGACGTGTGCCTGCGCAGATCGGATTGCCGGTGCCTGAAGGACAGCCATGGCCGTCAGGCGGTAACCCGCGCCGCGCACGGTCTCAATCATCGGGCCGGCATCACCCATGGCCTCACGCAGGCGCTTGACGTGAACGTCAACGGTGCGCTCTTCGATAAAGACATGATCACCCCAGACCTTGTCCAGCAACTGCGCGCGGCTGTGTACGCGCTCAGCATGGTTCATCAGGTAGTGCAGCAGTTTGAACTCTGTAGGCCCCAGCTTGAGCATCTGGTCATGGTAGGTGACCCGGTAGGTCGATGCATCCAGCGACAGCCCGGAAATCGTGACCACACCACCGGTCTGCTCAGGTGCGCGGCGACGCAGCACAGCGCGGATTCGCGCCAGCATTTCCTTGGTGGAAAACGGCTTGGCAATGTAGTCGTCGGCGCCCGCATCCAGACCAGCCACCCGATCCGCTTCGTCGCCCCGTGCCGTGAGCATGATGATGGGCACGTTCTTGGTACGGGCGTCTTTGCGCCAGCGCCGGGCCAGGGACAGGCCGCTTTCACCCGGCAGCATCCAGTCGAGCAGAATGACATCGGGCAACACGGCATCCAGCTCCCGCTGGGCGGCCACACTGTCCATCGCCCAGGTGGGCTGAAACCCGTTGTGTCGCAGATTGACCGCGATCAACTCGGCGATGGCCGGCTCATCTTCAACGA
>JANOAP010000375.1:0-4242 GCA_031411175.1 Rhodoferax sp.
TGTATTACCTGGAGATGTTTCCTGAAGCGGCCATACCCGCAGGCAGCTTGCCCGTGATGGCGCTCAGCCCGGTACCTGGCGAGGTAGACGTCGTGCTGGCCTCTGAGCTGATGGAGGCCGGGCGTGCCTTGCAGCGCGGCCTGGTCAGCGCCGAGCGCACTACATTTATCGCATCAACCCACCGCGTTTATTCAATGACCGAGCGCACCGCCATGGGTGATGGCCGTGTAGATGCAGATAAATTAATCGCAGGCGCCCAGGCGGCCGCCAAAAAATGGATTCACGCAGACTTTGCACAACTGGCCGAGCAGACGGGCAGCCTGATTGCGCCTGCGTTATACGGCGCTTTGGCCGCCAGCGGCAGCCTGCCCTTTAGCCGTGAACAGTTTGAAGCAACCATCACACGCGGTGGTGTGGGTGTTGGCACCAGCCTGAAGGCCTTTGCAGCCGGATTTGCGGCTGGGCTTGCGGGGAACACAACTGCTGCTGTCAAAATTCCTGAAGAAGTATCGATGCCCAAAGTTGGCGTGCGACTGGCATCGCTGGCAGAGCGGATACGTGCAGACTTTCCCGCCAGCAGTCACGCCACGCTGATTGCTGGCATCACCCGCATGGTGGACTACCAAGACCTGGCCTATGCCGCCCGCTATCTTGATCAGTTGATGCCGCTGGTCCGCGCCTTGCCGCAGGGTAGCGCAGCATCGCATGAGCTGCTGGACGAGACAGCACGCCATTTGGCCTTGTGGATGTCGTATGAAGACACGGTGCGGGTCGCTGACTTGAAAACCCGTCGCACGCGCTTTGGCCGTGTGGGTGATGAAGTCAAAATCAGCCCGACGCAGCACCTGGGTATCCATGAGTTTTTGCACCCGCGCATTGAAGAGATTGCCGACACCCTGCCTGCATCCTGGGGGCGCTGGCTGCTCAGAACAGGCTGGGCGCAGGCGTGTTTGCGGCCCCTGACCCGCAAGGGCCGTGTGGTGCAAACCAGTTCCATTCGCGGCTACCTTCTGCTGTACACCATTGCCGCATTGCGCCCACTGCGCCCCCAATCACTGCGCTTTGGCATCGAGCAGCAGCGCATCAGTGACTGGCTGACCAGCATCACTACGCTGGCTTCATCGCAACCTGAACTGGCCCTTGAGGTAGCACGCACGCAGCGGCTCGTGAAGGGCTATGGCGACACCCATGCACGTGGCTGGGGCAACTACCAGCGCATCATGGCCAAACTGCCGCAACTGCAAGCCATGCCGCAGGGTGCTGCGCAACTGCAGGCGCTCAGCCGCGCTGCGCTGCATGACGACAGCGGTCAGGCGCTGGACCAGATGCTGGCTGCAACAGCATGACATCCCTCACCCTCTTGACCCATCCGTTTTGATACCCGATCATTCATTCCAACACACCCAAAGGAGATGACCCATGACCCACCGTTTTTTCAAACCCCTTCAGACCGTAGCCGCCATGGCATTGGCTGCCAGCTTTTGTGCAGGAGCCATGGCGCAGGAGGTGACGCTGCGCATGGTCAGCGCCTTTCCTGAAAACGGTATTTATGTGCAGCGCATCCTGCCGTGGATTCAAAAATTCAATGCCGAAGGCAAGGGCGTTTTGCAAATCAATTTTCTGGGTGGACCCAGGGCCATTCCAACATTTGAAGCAGGCAACGCCGTCAAAACCGGCGTGGTAGACATGTCGGTAAACACGGGTGCGTTTTACACCAACGTCATGCCCGAGGCTGACTTTTTAAAGCTTACGCAAATCACCGTGGCCGAGCAGCGCAAGAACGGTGCGTTTGACGCCATCAACAAGGTGTGGAACGAAAAAGGCAACATGCAGTACCTGGCTCGCATGGTAGAGAACCAGCCCTTTCACATTTACACCAACAAGAAAGTCGACAAGCCTGATTTGACTGGCCAGAAAATCCGCATCAGCCCGGTGTACCGCGACTTCTTTCAGGCGCTCAATGCCAGTGTGGTGACCACCCCGCCGGGCGAGGTGTACACCGCACTGGAGCGCGGCGTGGTTGACGGCTACGGTTGGCCGATTGGTGGCATTTTTGACCTGAACTGGCACGAAAAAACCAAGTACCGCATTGACCCTGGTTTTTATGATGCTGAGGTGTCCCTCGTCATGAACCTGCCAGCGTACAAAAAGCTGACCGATGTGCAGCGCAACTACCTGCAAAAGCAGTTGCTGGCACTCGAGGCTGAAAACACTTTCTGGACGCGGTATGGCAACGTTGAAACGGCTCGCCAAAAGACGTTTGGCATTGAGACCATCAGCTTTGATGCGGCGACCTCCAAGGCCTTCCGTGACCAGGCTTATGCCGTGGGTTGGGCGGGTGCAGCCAAGCAAAGCCCAGAGATTGCTGCGCGCTTCAAGGCACTGTTTTCAAAGTAACGCCAGGTGAAAGGTCCACTCAATAGTCTGTCCCGCGTGTCCAACGCCTACGGTAGATTTTTGTCGGCGTTATCGCTGCTGGGCTGCGCCATTCTGATGGCCATGATGCTGGTCATCGTGGCAGACGTTTTCTTGCGCAATGTGCCGCTACCCGGCATGCCACGCGGCCTGGCCTGGAGCACCGAGGTGTCCGAGCTGATGCTGTACCTTATCACCATGTGCGTCGCGCCCTGGCTGCTTCGGCAGGGCCAGCATATTCGGGTGGACATTGTGCTGCAAGCCATACCGCCCCGGCTGGCCTGGACGTTGGAGTGGCTGGGCGACCTGATCGGCCTGGCTTGCTGCGTGGTGATCGCCTGGTATGGCACGCAGGCGGCCTGGTCGAGTTTTCAGTCTGGTGCGGTCAATATCAAAACGCTGGTTACACCCGAGTGGTGGGCGCTGGCTCCGCTGCCGGTCGTGTTTGTGTTGCTCTCGATTGAAATGCTGTTTCGCATGCACCGTTTGCAAACAGGTGTGCGCGGTCCGCGCCACGACGCTGTGAGCGCAGCATGAGTAGCTGGGGCATTGCCGCCTGGCTGATGTTGGGCGGCTCGACGGTGCTGTTGTTCATTGGCATGCCGGTGGCGTTGACCTTTATCACCATCAACATTGTGGGTGCGTGGCTGTATATGGGCGGCGAGCCCGGACTGATGCAACTGGCACGCAGCAGCGTGTCGTCAGTGACCGCGTTTTCGCTCACACCGATCCCGCTGTTTGTGCTGATGGGTGAAATCCTTTTTCATACCGGTTTGGCGCTCAAGGTGATTGAAGGGGTGGAGCGCCTGATCCACCGCATTCCGGGCCGTTTGGCGGTTGTGGCAGTGGTGGCGGGTACGGTGTTTTCGGCCATATCCGGGTCCACCATCGCCACCACCGCCATGCTGGGTTCGCTCATGCTGCCCATCATGCTGGCACGCGGCTATCACCCCACGTTGGCCACCGGCCCCATCATGGCGATTGGCGCGGTCGACATGCTGATTCCTCCGTCGGCACTGACGGTGTTGCTGGGCTCACTGTCGGGCATTTCGATTTCCAAATTGCTGATTGGTGGTGTGGTGCCAGGTGTTATTTTGTCGGTCGCTTTTGTGCTGTGGATTGTGATTCGCGTCAGCATCAGCCCACAGCTTGCGCCGATTGAAAAAGACGATGCGGTGCAGTACACAGGCTGGGCGCGCTGGAGCCTGTTTTTTGGCTATGTGCTGCCCACGCTATCGATTTTCGGGGTGGTGGTGGGTGCGCTGGCCGCAGGCTGGGCCACACCGACCGAATGCGCGGCGTTGGGTGCCTTTGCCACCATGCTGCTGGCGCTCGCCTACCGCGTTTTGACGGTGGATGCGGTGGTCAAGGCGCTCAAAGGCACGGCAGGTATCTCGGGCATGATTTTGTTCATCATTCTGGGGGCCACCACGTTTGCTCAAATCCTGTCATTTTCAGGCGCCAGCAACGGGCTGGTGCAGCTCATTACCGGCCAAGGCCTGCCAACCAGCCTGATTGTTGTGGGGATGATGCTGATGCTGATTTTTCTGGGTATTTTTGTAGACCAGGTCAGCATGATGATGATCACCTTGCCCATTTTCATGCCGGTGGTGCAGGCGCTGGGCATTGACCCGGTCTGGTTTGGCGTCATGTTTCTGATTTGCATGCAACTGGGCCTATTGCTGCCGCCCCACGGCTTGTTGCTGATGACCATGCGCGGCGTAGCGCCGCCATCTGTCACCATGGCGCATATTTTTGTGGCGGTGGTGCCGTATGTCGTGATGAGTTTGATACTGCTGGCGGCGGTGTTCTGGATACCGGCCATTG
>JANOAP010000376.1:0-1807 GCA_031411175.1 Rhodoferax sp.
CGCCGGGGCGGCTTTGTTTGACGTTTACATGTACTCGCAGGCGGTGCTGTTTAACCGGCTGGATACTGATGCCATCAGCATTCGCGGCGCAGTTCACACCCTGATGGTGCCCTTGCTGCTGCTAGCAAGCACCCGGCGCGCAGACTGGATATCGAAAATCCAGGTCTCCAGAAAGGCGGCCTTTCACTCGGCAACGCTGCTGATTGCCGGGCTGTACCTGATTTTTATTTCGGCGGTGGGCTATTACGTCAGGTACTTTGGCGGCGAATGGGGCCGCGCCTTGCAGCTGGGGCTGGTCTTTTTCGCTCTGCTGATGTTGATTGTGCTGGCGCTGTCTGGCACGGTGCGGGCCAAGCTGCGGGTGTTTTTGGGCAAGCATTTCTTTCGCTACCGGTATGACTACCGCGAAGAATGGCTCCGGTTTACCAACACGCTGTCTGGTCAAAACTCTCCCCAGGAGATGGGGCAGCAGGTGGTGCGCGGCCTGGCCGATTTGCTGGAAAGCCCTGGCGGTGGCCTGTGGATGAAAAACCGGGGCGAACCCCACTTCAGCCAGACCGCGCGCTGGAACATCGCCCAGTCTCTCCCCAAGGAAGACGCCAGCTCACCCCTGTGCCAGTTCATGGTGACCAGCGGCTGGGTGATCAACCTTGAAGAGTACCGCTCATTCCCGCGCCGCTATGGGCAACTGACCCTGCCTGGCTGGTTGCAAGAGATTGAACATGCCTGGCTAATAGTCCCCCTGACAGTGGGGGAAGACATGATCGGGTTTGTGGTGCTGGCCCGCGCACGCACGCGGGTTGACATCAATTGGGAAGTCAATGACCTGCTTAAAACGGCAGGGCGCCAGGCGGCGAGCTTTCTGGCGCAAATGCAGGCCACCGAGGCCCTGCTTGAAGTGCGCAAGTTTGACGCATTCAACCGCATGTCGGCGTTCGTGGTGCACGACCTGAAAAACATTGTGACCCAGCTGTCGCTGATGATGAAAAATGCGCAGCGCCACAGCCAGAACCCCGAGTTCCAGCAAGACATGCTCATGACGGTCGAGAACTCGCTGGACCGCATGCGCCAGCTCATGCTGCAATTGCGCGAAGGGGCCACACCGCCCGGAACCGCCGTGGGGGTTGATCTTTGTGGCATCGTGGAGCGGATCAAGGCAGTCGCTGCCGGTCGCGGGCGCTCACTTGAGGTCGATTTGCTGGACCGGGTTGGCACGCGCGGCCAGGAAGAGCGACTGGAGCGGGTCATCGGGCATGTTGTTCAAAATGCATTTGATGCCACAGAGGCGGGTGATGCCAATGGCAAAAAAGGCCGGGTGGGGCTCACACTCTCCCGCGAGGGCGGGCAGGCCAGAATCGACGTGGGCGACACGGGGCACGGCATGTCGCCTGAATTCATCCGCGATCGCTTGTTCAAGCCGTTTCAGACCACCAAGCAGGCTGGCATGGGGATTGGTGCCTATGAGAGCTTTCAGTACATCCACGAGCTGGGGGGCAAGATTGAGGTGGCGAGCGAACTGAATGTCGGAACGAAGGTCACAATACTGCTGCCTTTGTTTGAAATTCAAACGGTATCTGATCTCCATCTGCTGGAAGCCCCATGACGACCGAAAAAATGCGTTCTCTGCTGATCGTTGAAGACGATCTGGCCCTGCAAAAGCAGATCAAATGGTCACTGGACCAATTTGACACGGTCACCGCCAACGACCGCGAGAGCGCCCTGGTTCAATTGCGTCGGCACGCGCCTGCGGTCGTCACCATGGATTTGGGCTTGCCGCCCGACGCTGATTCAACCTCCGAGGGGTTCA
>JANOAP010000377.1:0-2669 GCA_031411175.1 Rhodoferax sp.
GGCATCCGGCATTGTCACATCAGCCGCGACCCCAGCCGTGGCGGCGCGTCATGAAGTCACGCACCTGCTGTTGCTGGGCCGGGTTCAGGTTGTCAAAGAAGTCAGCGGCGGCGGCAATCACCTCGGGGCTCTTGCTGCGCAAGGCGGCCGTCTTGTCCTCCACCAGCGCCTGCGCACGGGCCTTCTCCAGCGTGGCACCGGCCACTAGGGCTTGTACATCGGCACGCGGGTCGGTCGTCTTGCCGATCAGGGCATCTCGCTGCTCACGCAGCTTGTCGGCCAGCTCGCCCAGGCGCTGCTTTTTCGCGTCGTTCAGGTCGAGCTTCTTGCCGGCCCGCTCAATCATTTTGGCGCGAAATTCGGTGCTGTCAGCCTCGGTCATGTTCCAGCCGTGGCGATGGCCGGAGCACGCAGCCAGGCCGCCCGCAAGAAGGGTGGCACCAAACAGGCCGAACAGGGTTCTCTTGATCCAGGGTTTCATGATGTTTCCTTTGAGGAAGTTGTTGAACAGGCCTTAATGGTGCCTGCGCAAGCCCCGCCAATCATCTCTGCCCGGTCTCGGATTGTTTCGGTTTATTTCAATCAATTCGCTAGAACTTCAGTAGCTACTCAAGCACGTCCTATAAGGGCTACAGCCTTATTTTTGCAGTAAATCCGGCAAATCAGGTCACCCAGGTGGTTTTGGCGGTGCAGCGCCCGCCCCTGTGTAACATCCACCCCCATGGCTAGCAGCACACCCACCCCAAACCCCAACCTGTCCTCATTCATCTGGTCCGTGGCCGACCTGCTGCGCGGCGACTACAAACAATCTGAATACGGCAAGGTCATCCTGCCCTTCACCGTGCTGCGCCGCCTGGACTGCGTGCTGGAAGCCACCAAGGCCGACGTACTGGCCGAGAAGGCCAAGCGGGAGAAGATGAGTCTGAACCCCGAGCCTTTTCTGCTGACCAAGTCTGGCCAGTTTTTCTACAACACCTCGCCGCTGGACCTGAAGAAACTCATGGGCGACCAGGACCATATCGGTGAAAACCTGCGCGCCTACCTGCAGGCCTTTAGCCCGGCAGTGCGCGACATTTTCGAGAGCTTCGAGTTCCACACCCAGATCGACAAGCTCGCCAAATCCGGCCTGCTCTACATGGTGACCGAGAAATTCGCCACCATCGACCTGCACCCCAGCAAGGTGACCAATGCCGAAATGGGTGCGGTGTTTGAAGAGCTGATCCGCAAATTTGCCGAGCTGTCCAACGAGACGGCGGGTGAACACTTCACCCCGCGTGAGGTCATCCGCCTGATGGTCAACCTGCTGTTCATTGAAGACGACGCGGCTCTGACCCAACCCGGCGTGGTGCGCAGCCTGTACGACCCCACAGCAGGCACCGGCGGCATGCTCAGCGTGGCGGGCGAACACTTGGGGCAACTCAACCCCAATGCGCGCCTGGTGATGTATGGCCAGGAGCTCAACCCGGAGTCCTACGCCATATGCAAGGCCGACATGCTGATCAAGGGCCAGGACATTGCCAACATCATCTTTGGCAACACCTTGTCTGCTGACGGCCTGGTGGGCCAGCACTTTGACTACGCGCTCAGCAACCCGCCCTTTGGCGTGGAGTGGAAAAAGATAAAAGCCACCATCCGCAAAGAAGCCGAGCAGCAGGGTTACAACGGCCGCTTTGGCCCCGGCCTGCCACGCGTCAGCGATGGCTCGCTGCTCTTCCTGCTGCACCTGGTCTCCAAAATGCGCCCTGCCAAAGATGTCGGCAGCCGCTTTGGCATCGTGTTGAACGGCTCACTCTTGTTCACCGGCGGCGCAGGCAGTGGCGAGAGCGAGATTCGCCGCTACATGCTGGAAAACGATCTGGTGGAGGCCATCATCGCCCTGCCCACCGACATGTTCTACAACACCGGCATCAGCACCTATGTGTGGATCGTCAGCAACCGCAAACCCAAGGCCCGCAGGGGCAAGGTGCAGCTCATCGACGCCAGCAGCTTCTGGCAAAAGATGCGCAAGAGCCTGGGTAGCAAACGCAAAGAGCTTTCGCAAGAGCACATCGACGACATCACCCGCCTGTTTGGCAACTTTGAAGAACTCACCCGCCAGGTGGATGGCAGCCCCGTGCCCATCAGCCGCATCTTCAAGAACGAGGCCTTTGGCTACCACACCATCACCGTGGAGCGACCCGAGCGTGATGCCGATGGCCAGGTGGTGCTGGCCACCAAAGGCAAGGGCAAAGGCAAACCTGTGCCCGACGCCAGCCTGCGCGATACCGAAAACGTGCCGCTCAACGGCGACCCCACGAAAGACATTGCTGCGTATTTCAAACGCGAAGTGCTGCCCCATGCGCCCGACGCGTGGATAGATGCGGACAATACCAAGGTGGGCTACGAGATCCCCTTCAACCGCCACTTTTACGTGTTCAAGCCACCGCGCCCGCTGGCCGAGATTGATGCCGAGCTGAAAGGCGTGACCGACAACATCCTGCGCATGATTGGCGGGCTGACGGCATGATTGGCACAAGCAGTCTATGCCAGCAGTATTTTCCAATCCAGGTATGAGCCTGAAGGGCAGTCCGGTCTTTAACTTATTCCTGATGGCTTGATCGGGTTGAAACTGGAAGTTTACGGTGCCCGGCTTTTGGTTTTGGTTTCTTTCTCTTTAGGCCCCTGCCAGG
>JANOAP010000378.1:0-30369 GCA_031411175.1 Rhodoferax sp.
CAATGTCAAGAAGAATCAGCATTCTGTCGCCTAGAGACCCCAAACCCAACACAACGCTGTTGTCAATGACGCTTTCAATCTCAGGGGCGGATTTGAGGTTTTCAGGTGGAAGCTCCATGACGTCGCTCACCGAATCGACAACGATCCCAACAATCCGGGTTTTCAGATTCAGGATGATGACCACGGTAAACGAGTTGTACTCTGCCTTGGCGCAAGCAAATTTGAGCCGCATGTCCACAATGGGAACAATCGTGCCACGCAGGTTGACGACACCCTTCAAAAATTTCGGGGCATTAGCGATTCGTGTCGGCGGCTCATACCCACGAATTTCCTGCACCTTCATAATATCAATGCCATATTCCTCTTGGTCAAGCCGGAAAGTAAGGTACTCCCTGGCACCACCTGAGGACATCCGATCCGTTTTCTCCATCGCACCCATATCAGTCTCCCTGCCTCAATGGCGCGAACGCCGCACCAAAGCCCCAGTATCCAGAATGAGCGCGACTTTCCCGTCTCCCAGAATAGTCGCTCCTGAGACATTGGGAACCTTACGGTAGTTCGATTCCAGATTTTTCACGACCACCTGTTGCTGCCCCAGAAGTTCGTCCACGAGCAAGGCAGCCCGGCTGCCATCCGCCTCGATGACCACCATGATGTCGCCTGCTTTGTCAACGCCAAACCGGGGAACCTGGAACACTTTCTCCAGTTTAATCACCGGCATGTATTCATCCCTGACCTTGACCAGTTGCGTGCCTTGCCCCACGGTGCTGACGGCATCTGCCTTCACCTGAAAGGACTCAACCACAGAGGAGAGGGGCAAAAGATAGACCTCGTCCCCCACGCCAACAGACATGCCATCCATGATGGCAAGCGTGAGCGGTAGGCGAACAGATACCCTCATCCCGTAGCCTTCGGCTGAATCTATGTCTACCGTTCCATTCAGTGCGGTGATGTTGCGCTTGACGACATCCATACCTACGCCACGGCCTGATACATCAGTCACCACTTCAGCCGTCGAGAAGCCGGGCGCAAAAATCAGCTGCCACACTTCGGAATCAGTCATTTGGTCCGACACCTCCAGCCCGCGCTCACGCGCCTTGCACAGGATTTTTTCGCGGGACAGACCCCGGCCGTCATCTCTGACCTCAATAACAATAGAGCCCCCCTGGTGTGCAGCCGAAAGCGTGATCGTCCCGCTCTCGGGTTTTCCGGCCGCCACACGGTCAGCAGGCAATTCCACGCCATGGTCGCAACTGTTGCGCACAAGGTGCGTCAACGGGTCCGTGATTTTCTCCACCAGACCTTTGTCCAATTCAGTGGCCTCGCCCTGGGTCACAAACTCGACCTTCTTGCCCAATTTGCTGGCCAAATCCCTCAACATCCTCGGGAAGCGACTGAAGACGATGGACATGGGAATCATCCGGATGGACATCACGGACTCCTGCAGATCCCGTGTGTTTCGATCCAGATCTGCAAGACCCGACAACAACTGCTGATAAACAGCGGGATCAAGTGCCCTGCTGTTCTGTGCCAGCATGGCCTGTGTGATGACCAGTTCGCCGACCAGATTTATTAACTGGTCCACCTTGTTGATAGCCACCCTGATCGTGGCCGCTTCTGGTGGCGCAGATGGCGAACTTACCTTTGTAACTGGCTTAGCCGATGCAGATCCATTCAACACCGGCGACGCCGGTGCTCCGGGAGCGCCGTCGAAAAAACCGAACCCGGGCAACGGCGCAAGCGGAGCGCCCGGGGGTGGATCGTCCGCGTAACCGGATGATCCATTTGCACCAGCAATCTGGTCAAAAAAGCCATCCCCATCAGATGCCGCCGCCGCTTGGGAAGCGTTCAAGGTCTTGATCTGCACGCAATCCCGCGAAACGTGGAAAGCAAACAGATCGAGAAGATCGTCATCAGAGGATGTCGTCTTGACGGAAAAGACCCGCGTGTCCACCTGATCAGTTTGAACAACTTCAATGTCGCCTAACCCGGGAATATCGCGAAACAGCTCCTTGATCGCGTCCGCCTGTTCCGGCTTTTCCAGTGGTCCAATATGGATTTCGAGGATCCGTTCTGTGACAAGTGGCGGAGTCTTGGCAAAGCTTGTTAATGCGGCTGGGGGCGAAGGTGGAGCCAAAACAACCGCTACCTCCAAAGGCTGCCCTGCTGCCAGGGCACTGATTCGGCGAACCAGGTCAGTGGTAGGCGTAGAGGCGCCTTCTCCCCCAGCTTGATGACGGGCCAACAAGCCTCGGGATGCATCGGCAGACTCCAGCAAAACATCAACCATCATTGAGTTGGGGCTCAGCTCGTGACGCCGCAGCTTGTCCAACAGCGACTCCATCTGATGTGTCAACTCTGCCACATCGGTAAAGCCAAAAGTGGCAGCCCCGCCCTTGACTGAATGGGCGCATCTGAAAATGCCATTCAGCTCCTCGTCTTGAGCCGATTCGAGGTTGAGGGTCAACAACATCTGCTCCATCAAATCGAGATTTTCGCCAGCCTCTTCAAAAAAGATTTGATAAAACTGGCTCAGATCAAAGGAGTCCCCCGAGCTACCGCTTTCCTGTTGGGTATTTGCCATCTCAGCCTCTTGTTGTTCAGACCATCACCAAAGGTCCAGTCATTGCATAACCTTTTTGATAACTTCCAGGAGTCTCGCCGGGTCAAAAGGCTTGACCAGCCATCCCGTCGCGCCAGCATCCCGCCCGGCCTGTTTCATCAAGTCACTCGACTCTGTGGTGAGCACCAAAATTGGAATAGATTTGAACTGCGGATGGTCGCGCAGCTTGCGGGTCAACCCCAAGCCATCAAGCCGGGGCATATTCTGATCAGTCAACACCAGATCAAAGGACTGGTACTGCGCTTTTTCATAAGCGTCCTGACCGTCCACTGCTTCCACCACCTGATAGCCAGCTCCAGCCAGGGTAAAAGACACCATTTTTCGCATTGATGGCGAATCGTCAACAGCTAGTATTACTGGCATTAAAAGGCTCCGGCAGTATCAACAAGTCAGCACGAGTCAGGTCAAAATAGCTCGATTGAGCCAGCGTCCATTTCGTCCTGTGTCACGGGATTGGGGCGATCCGGAACTTCGTCAACGAAGGGAATGGCGTCCCCAT
Source organism: Rhodoferax sp. (assembly GCA_031411175.1). Classification (GTDB taxonomy): domain Bacteria; phylum Pseudomonadota; class Gammaproteobacteria; order Burkholderiales; family Burkholderiaceae_C; genus JANYCG01. The sequence continues at coordinate 3,123 of JANOAP010000378.1, forward strand.
CTTCCCCGCCCATGGACTCCAGGGCTAGCCGGTAGGCGCAACCTTGAAGGGTTTTGGACGTATGCACGATCAGTTGCGATGCCATATCCTGAAACTGGAGTTCGGTCACGGCAGCCCGCAGCTCGCTGCGTACAACATCAAGCTCGGTCGCATCAACGAGGCTTGGACCGGATAGATTCTCGTTGACACTGGTGAAGCGCGCCATCAGACTTTCCACCGTATGTGCAAGAAGTTTGTCAAGCCGGTTTAAGTCATGCACCACGACCAGCAGCGAGTCCTGCAATTCGGCCACCAACATGAGTGGTAATTGCACCGCGGCAACATCAGGCATCATATGTGTTGATGGCATCGTTTTCTCCTTGCAGGGGTGGATCATGTCCTGCACTTTCCGGGCGGCGACATAGAGGATTTTCTATTTTGTCAGGATACCCCAGCATCAAGGGCGCATTCAGTACAATTTTCCACCAATCTCAAACGACACTTGAATTTTTAAAGCCATGAGATATTTCACAGCCCTGATGACAAGAAAATGTTAGGGGTAAACCTACCTTCCGACCAACGTCCGATCAGGGTTCTGCATCTGGAGGATTCGATTGTTGACCACCAGCTGGTTCATCGTGTCTTGACGCAATCTGGACTTCCATTTGCCATGGTTCGGGTAGAAACACTGCCTGACTTCGAGCAGCAAATTAGCGCTTCCTCATTCGATGTTGTTCTGGCCGACTACCGCCTGTCAGGCTTCACGGCAATCGACGCTTGGGGCATCCTGACAAGGCAGGATAGACGGCCGGCATTTGTCCTGCTTTCAGGGGCCATCGGGGAGCTGGCTGCGGTGGAGGCCATCCAGCTCGGGATGAACGACTACCTCCTGAAAAATGACATGGGCAAGCTTGCCCACGTCATTTTGCGTTCCATTGAAATTCAGGAAGTGCGCCTGGCAAAGGAGCAATCAGCGGCTGAGCTTGCGGCCTCTGAAAAGCAACTTTCCAACTTTGCAGAGCACCTACAGATGACGATTGAACAGGAACGGGCTTCCATCGCCCGTGAAATTCATGACGACATCGGGGGCTCTCTGGCAGCAATCCAGTTCGATCTGGCCTGGATTACCCGACACTCGGCTGACCCGGAAACCGTGGCGCATGTGAACACGGCCACCGAGATGTTGAAGCACGCCATTGGTGCCAGTCAGCGAATCATGATGAATCTACGTCCTGCCATTCTGGATCAGGGTCTGGCAGCCGCGCTGGACTGGTTGGTCACAGGATTTGAACGCCGCACCACCATCAAGACAACATTTCGCAGCCGACCACTTCAGGCAACTCTTTCGAAATCCATCCAGCTTGCGGCGTATCGAACGGCTCAGGAAGCACTAACGAATATTTCCAAACACGCGCAATGCAATCACGTCACAATTGAACTTTCAGATGCCGAGAGCGTGCTTACCCTTGAAGTCACTGACAACGGCTGCGGCATCGCTGAGTTTGAGATGGGCAAACTCAAGGCGTTCGGCCTTCGGGGCCTGCGGGAACGTGCCAAAACAGTGGGTGGCTGGCTAGACGTAAGCACCCACAGAGGGCGCGGAACATCCATCATTCTTTCTGTTCCACTGAGGCCGGAAAGTGGGACAGCTGCGGAGGAATTTTCTAAATGATACGCGTCATTCTTTGTGATGATCACGCCGTCGTACGCCGCGGTATTCGAGATACGCTGTCAGAGGCGGTCGATATCAAAGTCGTTGCAGAGGCGGGAAGCTACTCGGAAGTCCGTGACGCGTTGAGAACGCACGAGTGCGAAGTATTGGTTCTTGATTTGAATCTGCCAGGTCGGGGTGGGCTAGAGGTGCTGGCCACCCTGCGCGAATCCAGTTCAACCGTCAAGGTACTGATCGTTTCCATGTTTCCGGAGGACCAGTACGCAATCCGCTGCTTACGTGCGGGGGCGCAAGGCTATTTGAATAAGGCAGGGGATCCGTCAGAGTTGATTACAGCGGTCAGGGCAGTCATGCAGGGGAGAAAGTATGTCACGCCAGAGGTCGCGCAAATGCTTGTTGAGAGTTTTGCATCTCCTTCGAATGAGGCGCTGCACGCCTCACTTTCAGAGCGGGAACTCCAGACGCTGCTCAAGATAGCGTCCGGCAAACGGCTGTCCGAGATTGCCGAGGAGCTCATGTTGAGCCCCAAAACCGTCAGCGTCTACCGCTCTCGCGTCATGGAAAAACTGAAACTGTCAAACAATGCGGAGCTTACGGTTTACGCTATCCGAAATGAACTGGTTTAGCGTAAGCTCGTTATCTCGCAAAAATGCCCATGGCGCGCTCCATCAACGCAGCGAAAGGTTGATCAAGCGCAGGTAAAGTCGCCATGATGCCAACCAGGCCGACTGAAAGCGTCACGGGAAAGCCGACCGCATAGATATTCATTTGAGGGGCCACGCGGGAAACAATACCCAGTGCCAGGTTCACAAACATGAGCATGCCAATCATAGGCAATGCAATCCAGAGCCCACTGGCAAACAAGTCCGCCCCGAGATCAAAGAGTCTCATTCGGGCGAGTGCCGTGAGAAAATTTTCGTCAACGGGAAAGCGTTCGAAACTGCGAACGACCACCATCAAAACCCACAAATGCCCATTCATGACGACAAACAGCAATGCCGCCATTTGTCCGTAAAACCGTGCCACAGCACTGGATTGCGAGTTCAAGGACGGATCGAAAAAAGCCGCGAAGTTCAGCCCCATCTGGAATCCGACAACTTCCCCCGCGAGTTCAACAGACGCGAACACAAGCCGAACCGCGAATCCAATCGCCAATCCAACGCCGACCTGCTGCATGGCCGCACCAAAAGCCTGAGGACTCGTCATAATGATTACCGGCTGGTTTTCCAGGCTGGCCTGCGCCGCAATCGCAACCAGCAGGGCCAAGCCTATGCGCGCGCGAACCGGAAATGCCCGTGATGAAAATATAGGTGCCGATGTGAAGACTGCAAGAATTCGTAAAAATGGCCAAAGTATGGGGGACACCCAAGCCGCTAATTGAGCCTCCGACAGCGAGATCATGCGCTCGTGACCAGATTCAGCTTACCGAGCCAGGAATGGCCTCAATCGTGCGGCGTATGTATTCAACCAGCATATTCAGCATCCACGGCCCGGCGAGCGCAAACACGGCGATAGCCGCTACCAACTTGGGTACAAACGCCAGCGTTGCCTCATGGATCTGGGTGACTGCCTGAAAGAGGCTGACGAGCAGGCCTACAACCAGCACAACACCAAGAACAGGCGCGGAGATCATCAACAGCATCAACAGGGCTTCTTGCCCCATCGTCAGAACCATTTGAGCGTTCATTTCAACGCACTCAGGTTACAAAACTGGCCGCCAACGAACCTATCAACAGGTTCCAGCCATCAGCAAGTACGAACAGCATCAACTTGAAGGGGAGCGCCACCAAAACGGGTGACAACATCATCATGCCCAACGACATGAGTACACTGGCCACCACGATGTCTATCACCAGAAATGGGATGAAGATCATGAATCCGATCTGGAACGCAGACTTGAGTTCACTGGTCACAAAGGCAGGTACCAGCACGCGCAGGGAAGCCGTTTGTGCCGTCGCGCCGGGCTCAAGTTTTGCCAGCTTTGCAAACAAGGCGAAGTCTGACTGACGCGTCTGCTTGACCATGAACTGCCTCATGGGTGCCTCGGCCTTTTCAAGCGCCTTTTCAAAAGACAGTGTGTTGTTGGTGTAGGGCAGGTAGGCTTCGGCATAGACCTTGTCCAGAGTCGGCGCCATCACAAAGAAGGTGAGGAACAGCGAAAGACCCACAATCACCTGATTGGGTGGCGAAGACTGAGTGCCCAGCGCCTGCCTCAGTAGCGACAAGACAATCACGATTCTCGTGAAACCAGTCATCATCAGGAGCACGGCGGGCAGGAAGGACAGGGCGGTAAAGAATAGAAGCGTCTGAATCGGCACCGAAAAGCTGAGCCCAGAATCGCCTTTTCCCACCAGCAAAGGCAACTGCGCATTGTTTTGTGCCATCAGCACGCAGGGCATCAACAGCAAGACCACCGCGACAGCCCATCGCTGTGCAACGGGTGTCATTGCTGTTGTCGTTGTGCTCATGCGCAAGGCACCCATCATGCTCAAACCGCCCCCGGCATTGAAGCAGTTTCCGGCATCGACACCGCCCTTGAGGTAGATTCCGCTGGCACCGAGTGCAGACAATTGATGGTTTGTGCCGTCACCCCCAGAATGAGCCAGGTCCGGTTGTCCGCTGGCCCCACTTCCACCGTGACCACCCTTTGATGCGGGCCTACCGCGATGGCTGACACAACTCTGGCCGCAGGCGCGTTGCCACTAGTACCGATTGAGGAGCGGCGCTGAATCCACTTGAGTCCGACCGGAATCAGCGCAAGCAACACAACAAAGCCTGCGACCCACATGACAGACTGCACCATAGCTTGCTAGCCTTTGCTGACGCGCCTGAGTCTCTCGGAAGGCGTTACGACATCCGTCAGGCGGATGCCAAATTTGTCATTCACCACGACGACTTCACCCTGAGCGATCAGGTAGCCATTCACCAGAACATCCATGGGCTCACCCGCCAGGGCATCGAGCTCCACGACGGAGCCTTGCCCAAGCTGCAAGATATGTTTGATGGGAACCTTGGTCCTGCCGAGTTCGACGGATAGTTGAACCGGGATGTCAAGCACCATGTTGATATCGTTGATGGGCGAGTCGCCAGACGGTGGCATGGACGAAAATGGCCTTGGATGCTCACCCGAGAGCACGCCGCCTGAGGCACTATCAGCACTCCTTTGTTCACTGCTTTTTTGCTCCAGCAGCGCCTCGGCCCAATCAGCCATGCCGTCATCTTCGGTCGGTTTATCTTCAATTGCCATGTCGTTCTCCCATCCAGTTGAGGTCATTGCCCCTCAAACTCTTGTCAATTCGGATTGCGTATTTCGCGTTATGAGTTCCATAGTGGCACTCGAACACGGGAACACCATCCACCGTTGCCTGAATTCGAGTTTCACGCTCTAATTCAATAAAGTCTCCCGGCTTCATGGCCAGCAATTGCTCCACAGTCGCATTGGCACGCGCAAGCTCAGCCACTAAAGTCACTTCGGCAGCCTGAATTTCTCTCGTCAATACATTGACCCAACGCCTGTCCACTTCAATCGAATCGCCCTGCGTTGAGGAATATAGAACGTCACGAATGGGCTCCAGCGTTGCATAGGGGATGCAGAAATGTATGGCACCCGTGATCTCACCAATTTCCAACTGGAAAGAGGTCGAAATTACAATTTCACTGGGGGTCGCAATGTTGGCAAATTGAGGTTGCATTTCGGATCGCTGGTACTCCAGTTCCAGCGGATAAATGCCGGTCCAGGCTTTTTTGTATTCCTCCGTAATGACATTTAAAAGGCGATTGATCACCCGCTGCTCAGTGGCCGAAAAGTCGCGCCCCTCAATCCGCGTTTGAAACTTGCCAATACCGCCGTAGAGCGTGTCAATGACACCAAAAATCAGCGCGGGCTCGCACACAATCATGCCGTTGCCCCTGAGTGGGCGGATCGCGACGATGTTGAAATTCGTCGGAACAGCCAATTCCCTCAGAAACGCGCTGTAGCGCTGCACGGTGACCGGGCCTACCGAGATCTCAGGACTGCGGCGGATAAAATTAAAAAGACCAACTCGCAGGTTGCGTGCAAACCGCTCATTGACAATCTCCATGGTCGGCATGCGACCACGCACGATACGTTCTTGGCTGGAGATGTTATAGGCACGCACCTCACCGTGCTCGGGGGCCTCCTCCACCAGCTTCTGGCTTTCGCCAGTGACCCCCTCGAGAAGGGCATCGACTTCTTCCTGCGATAGAAACGACTCACTCATGGGATTATCTCTGGCTCGCCGTCACTGAACAATAAAACTGGAAAAGAGCACTGCACGTATGAGTTCCGCGTCGTGTGCATTCGATTTTTTCTTCGTTTTCCCGCCTTCCTTTTTACCGCCCCCTTGGCCGGACCCTGCGGTCTGGAAAGGCTTGGAGGCCTCTTGCAAAATGTCTGCGGCTAGCTTTTCCTTGCCCTCACGGGCCAAAAGCTCTTCAGCCGTGCGCTGGGAAATCAGAAGAAGAATGCCGCTGCGTATGGCTGGCAGGTAAACCTTGACAGAGTCAGTCGCATGCGCGTCAGCCAATTCAAGAGTGATCCCAACCTGCGCCACTTTTTCACCGCCTGGGTCCGCCAGATTGACCACCATATTGTCTAGCGGCAAAAATGTCGGAGGGCCCTTGGGTTTGGAATCGGTAACGACCTCTTCATCACCGTCTGCAGCAGCCCGCTGCTTGCTAATGTAGAACCACCCGCCTCCAGCGCCCAGCGCCAACACCAAAACCGCCACAACAATGATGATCAACATCTTCTTGCTTTTGGCTGGCCCTTTGGCAGGTTCCGACGCTTCAGGTTTGGCAGCCACAGTATTTCCTTATACGCATTAAGTTGAACCCATTATTCTGCACATCCAGCAGGGCGAAGTTCAGATTAGCAGTGCAAAAGCAGGGCTTACGCATGCTCTCCAATCCCGCATCATGCACTCAAACAAAAACGTCGATAGCGCCACCAGACCTTGACAGGGGTCTGGAAACGCCAGACGGGGTCATTTGATCCTCTGCGACAACGGCCTGCTGCCGGGAGAAAAATGGCTGGTGTTGCCCACTCTGATCCTGGTCATCGCGGCGCGACGTGCCGACCGACACGCCGGACAAAACCAGCCCCTCCCGCGCCAGCATATCTTTCAGATGCCCCTCAGCAGTTCGAAGTATGTCCCGGATCTCCGCATGATCCGTCCTGAAATCCACCTGGGCATCATTGCCTTGCAAGGAAATATGGACATCGATGGGGAAATCGTCAAACCCCTTGAGTTTCAGCTCCGCGTTTTGTACATCGCGCGAGACCCAGTAACTCACCTGCTCGGCCACATAAACCTCTGGCTGTGCCACATCAACGGCACTGGCTGCAGGCGAAAGCCCCGGCCTCTCACCGGAAAACTGGACTTGAGATCCGAAAATGCCCTCTACTGACACACTTGCGGCACCCGACTGGGTCTTGGTCAATTGCCGCTCGATCTGTCGCAAGTCGTTCTCGGCGATGCTACGCACAACAATCGGATCCACTGCAAGCCCGCGGGCTACGAAACTGTCTGCAGTAGATAGAAGTTTCAGTATTCGCAGGTCCTGAGCCTTGGATTGAGCTCCGGTATCAGCCGGTGCACCGGTCTTTTCGGCAACTGACTTGCCAGATTTTTTTTCAGTGGTACCCGCTTTATCTCCTATGAGGTCGGCGACGGACGCCGAAGCGAGTCCCGTTGAAACACCCGCGAAAGAGGCCGCCGAGATATCGGTCTTAGGCCGGTATAACTCGACCGGCTTCAACTCAACGTGTGCGCTTGCAATGCTGCCGGTACCACCAGACGCTTTTTTCGCAGGATCGGATGGCAGCCCCTGAGAGCCGCCGACATTTGAAGTCAATTCCATGACAGATGACCCACTGATCGCAGGGGGAAGCTGCATCCGGGAAGTCTCAAGCTGATCAGTTGGCAACAGCGATCCACTCTGCAACAGCAGAAATGCGAGGTCAATTCGCGAGGCATTTCCAGCCGCCGACGCCGCGTCGCTCGGGGCTGTCAACGGCTCCCCGGCACCCAGGTCTGTCGCGGATGCGGTCAAAGACGATTTACCCAAGGTGTCCGGGCCATCTGTCTCAACAGCCTCTGCAACGGGTTGAGAATCCAGGCATTGGCTTGCCAGCAAAGCCAGAAATCCGCCTGCATCCGCGTCTTCCAAGTTATCGGTCAACCCAGACAGTTTGGCAGATTTCTGTGTAGCCAAACCATCCATCACCGGGTGCGTGCCGACATGTTTCTCTGGTCTCATAGAGTGTCTCCGTGGATAGGTTGAACGCGTTTTCTCGCATGTTGCAAGGCTGCAAATTCATCCATTTGCACTTGCTCCCGGCGCGCCTGTTTGCGCTTGAACACCGCCTGACTTTTTTCAAGCATGAGTTCCAGACTGCGCAAACGAATTTCCAGGCTCATCAAATGTTTGCGCGCCTCATCAATCTGGCTGCCAACGTCCAGAAGAACGGTCTGCTGCAAGTCAATTGCCTTGCGCAGGCGATCCATGAACTGGTAGTGATGTCTCAGCAATTCGGGATATGCACTGATTTGGGCTGACGCCATCCAGCGCGCCTCTGTTTCGGTCGCATAGTTCGTCAACTGGTCCATTTGCCCCTGTGCGAACACACGGTTTCGCTCCACTTGAACGAGGTTCATTTGAGCCGCATCCCGCTTTTGGGTTGCCGCATCAATGGCAATATGGAAAATGTTTGAGCCTTTCATGCTGGCCCGCTTGCCAAGTTCATGGCGCCTGACATCTCGGCCACGCTGCTGCCCAGCGGGGCCGAGACAAACATGTCTTGCTGCAAAAAATGGGTCATCGCAGAATGCAGCCGGACGGCCTCATCCAGCGCCGGATCCGAACCGCTGGCATAGGCTCCAATCTGGATCAAGTCACGCCCTTTTTCATAGCGTGAGTTGATCGCCCTGAATCGCCTCGCCGCGTCAAAGTGCTCTTTTGGCACCACGTTGTGCATCACCCGCGACGCTGATTGCTCAACATCGATCGCTGGAAAATGCCCGGATTCCGCTAGCGAGCGTGACAACACGATATGTCCGTCCAGCACAGCCCTTGCAGCATCTGCAATAGGATCCTGCTGGTCATCCCCCTCCGACAAAACTGTGTAGAAAGCTGTGATGGAACCCACCCCGTTAAGACCGTTGCCGCTGCGCTCGACCAACTGGGGCAATTTGGCAAAACACGACGGCGGATAGCCCTTGGTCGCAGGGGGTTCGCCAATGGCGAGCGCAATTTCGCGCTGAGCCATGGCATAACGTGTGAGAGAGTCCATAAGCAGCAGCACATGCAAGCCTTTGTCGCGAAAGTATTCTGCGACGCCGGTCGCGTAAGCAGCCCCCTGCATGCGAAGCAGTGGTGGCGCATCGGCCGGCGCTGCAACCACCACGGCCCGCGCAAGGCCTTCCTCGCCAAGAATGTCTTCAATGAATTCCTTGACCTCTCGTCCGCGCTCACCAATCAACCCGACCACAATGACATCGGCCTTCGTGTAACGCGCCATCATGCCAAGCAAGACACTCTTGCCCACTCCCGAGCCCGAAAAGAGTCCGATGCGCTGGCCCCGCCCCACGGTCAGCAATGCATTGATTGCCCTGACGCCCGTGTCCAGGGGCTCACGGATTGGCGACCGGTCCATTGCGTTGATTTGCTTGCGGTCCAGTGGCAGCGAGACAACATCGGTAATCGGCCCCAGTCTGTCCATAGGTGCACCGTGCGCATCGACGACGCGGCCCAAAAGGCCGTCACCCAGCGGCAACCGAAGTGACCCTGAGCCTTGTGACGGCTGCGCCAAAGGCCCTTCGCCCAGGCGGGGCACCGCAACATAGGCGGGTGCGGGTACCACGCTCGCCCCGCTGGAAAGACCATGCACGTCTCCCGCCGGCATGAGGAAGGCGCGGTCACCCGAGAACCCCACCACTTCGGCCAGGACAGGTGACTGAGATTTCATGGACACCATGCACTGTGACCCCACCGGTACACGTATACCCACGGCCTCCAGCACCAGACCCGTCAAGCGCGTCAATGAACCGCGCACTTCAAGAGAGGTACCCGCACTGAGCCTGCCTTGCGCAAGGCTGAGAAAGTCAGACCACCTGCCAACAGAATCAGTGCCCATCTTCACCCTCTTCCCAGGCAGCGTCCAGCCCAAGACTTGCAATGGCCCGTGACCAACGCTTTTCCAGCGTTCCGTCGACTACCGTACCCGCCGATTCAACCAAGCAACCGCCGCGCGTAACAGAGGCATCCGCCACGAGCGTGAGTTCCATACCTGAGAATTCGGCGCGAACAACATCCTTCAACACGTCCAGGTCTAGGGGATTCAACCGCACAACTGCGCTTTTATGATCCGCGATGAGCATGCCAAGCGCCTCGCGAATCACGGGTTGAAGCGAGTTGGGATTGATGGACAACTCATGCCGCAATATTTGGCGGGCTGCTTCACAGGCCATTTCCAGTACCCCACGCGCAATGCTCTGCTCCGCCAGCGCCAATTGAGATTGCGTGGATTGGAATAACTGGGCAAAGACCCGCGCTGCTTCATGGCCTTGGTTGGCCGTGAAATCGTTGATCTGTTGCTGGGCATCAAGGGTTGCCTGCGCTAGCCCCTGCGCGAAGCCGTCGGCAAAGCCTTCCTGACGCACAACCTCGGAATGGGCTTTCTCGGAGGCAACTTCCCGTGCTTTGGTCTGCTGGGCCAGCAGGATGGAGGCTGTGTCAACGGTCCCAAAGTCCCAGCGTGTAACCGCGTCGATCTCTTCGCCGGGGATGAAGCGGGAGTAGTCGCGCATGTTCAAACCATGGCGTCGTCGCCGCCACCGCCGCCAATGACGATCGTGCCCTCATCGGCCAGTCGTCGAACCGTCTTGAGAATTTCTTTTTGCTGCGCCTCAACCTCAGACAAGCGCATGGGACCCCGCGATTCGAGATCTTCACGCAGTGTCTCAGCCGCACGGGAAGACATGTTCGCCAGAAACTTGTCTTTCAATTCGGGCTGAGCCCCCTTCAACGCGACGATCAGCGTTTCGGACGCCACTTCTTTGAGCACAAGCTGAATTGACTTGTCATCAAGCTTTAATACGTCGTCAAATACGAACATTTTGTCCATAATTTTTTGGGCCAAATCGGGGTCGTGATTGCGGATGGACTCGATCACGGTTCCTTCGATGACGGTGCCCATCAGGTTGATCATTTCTGCTGCTGTCTTGACACCACCCAAAGAAGACTTCCGGACCTTGTCGCCGCCCGCAAGAACTTTGAATAGCACCTCATTCAAGTCTTTCAAAGCCGATGGCTGGATACCCTCCATGGTGGCAATTCGCAGCATGACTTCATTACGCTGACGCTCGCTCAAATGCTTCAATACGTCGGCTCCTTGGTCGTAATCCAGGTGAACAAGAATAGCTGCGACGATCTGCGGGTGTTCGCTACGCAGAAGCTCGGCCACGGAAAGAGGGTCCATCCACTTCAGACTCTCGATACCCGAAACATCACCCCCCTGCAGGATCCGGTCGATCAGCAGTGCGGCCTTGTCATCGCCCAGCGCCAGTTTGAGTACCGAGCGAACATAGTCGCCCGAATCAGAAACCAGCAAGCTCTGGGATGCTGCGACACCCGTGAACAGGTCCACGACCTCATCCACCCGCTCACGCGTAATGGTTTTAGTTTTTGCAATCGCTTCGCCTAGTTTCTGTACTTCTTTGGGCGAAAGATGCTTGAACACCTCGGACGCTTCCGCTTCGCCCAAAGACATCATAAGGATCGCGGCGCTCTGAAGACCCTCTTCGGGTGACATGGTGGGCATGGCAGGCTCCAGGGACAGACCGGTCAGGCCGGTGTCTCGCCGTTCATCCAGGTCTTGACAATGTTGGCGACGGCTGCCGGGTTGTCCCGGGTCAGCTTGCGTGCATCCTCAAGCGCCAATTGACCGGCCGTCGCCACGACTGGTTCAGCTATCCTGGTGGGTGGCGCCAATTGGGGGCGATCTGGGTCCTCGGAGATCACGGCATCAATCTGATTGCCGGAGGCTGCTGACACAACAACAGGCTGTGCCAATGCTTTCAGGGCAGGCCGAACGACGCCCATAAGGACCAGCACGCCAAAAAGCAAGGTGCCTAATGGCCAGGCAAAGCTGCGCGCAAGATCCCGAATCTCGGGCTGCTTCCAGAGCGGCAAATCGGCAACAACGACTTTTTCCATCGCAAACGGTGCATTCATGAGGTTCACAGAGTCGCCCCTTTCCTTATTGAAGCCAATTGTTTCCCGCACTAAGGCCGTCATTTTTTCAATTTGCGGCTCAGTCAGCGGCGCAACTGTGGTTTTCCCCTTGTCATCCGTAGTCGACTGGTGATTTACAACCACGGCAGCGCTCAAGCGCTTAACAATGCCAGTTCCCCCCTTCACGACTCTAACTGTTTTGTCCACCTCATAGTTGATGATGGATTCGCGTTTGGAGCCCGCCGAGCCAGCGCCCAGTGCACCCGCCTGCCCTGCAGCAGCAAGCGTCTGGGTGGTGCCGTTGATGGGGGCGGATGAAGGCCCGGGTGGCTGATTCGACGTCGCGCCCGGCACGCCTGCTGCCGCCGGTGCGCCACCGCCATTACTGCTTTCTACGGTTTGCTGGCTGCGCACGGCGGTCGCATCGGGTGCCTGATTGGGTTTGTGTGACTCAGACGTTGACTCGGTTTGTGAAAAGTCCACTTCCGCGCTCACCTGCGCTTTGACGTTTTGTCGGCCCACCACGGGCTCCAGGATATCGAGAATACGGCGGCTGTAAAGCTGCTCCAGTTGCTGGACATATTGCAACTGCTGGGCATCGCCGCCGCCTGCGGCTCCATTCGGTCCGTCTGCTGGGGTTGACAGCAACTTGCCAGTGTCGTCCAGCACGCTCACCGCCGCGGGGTTCATTTCAGGCACGCTGGAAGCGACAAGATGAACAATGCCTGCCAGTTGGGCGCGATCCAACCCACGACCCGGATTGAGGCTGACCAGCACCGATGCCGACGGTTTTTGTTGCTCGCGGAAAAACCCGTTCTGGTTCGGCAATGCCAGATGTACCCGCGCGCTTTGAACCGAAGAAAGCGCCTGGATTGACCGCGTCAGCTCGCCTTCAAGCCCACGCTGAAAAGTCAGCCGCTCTTGGAACTGGGTCATGCCAAAGCGGTTGGATTCCATCATTTCGAAACCGGACACTGACCCCTTGGGCAAGCCCAGCGATGCCAGGCGCAACCGGGTGTCATGCACCTTGTCAGCTGGCACGAGGATGGCACCGCCGCCATCGGCATGCTTGTAGGGCACATTCATTTGAGACAACTGGGCCACGATAGCGCCGCCGTCTTTGTCGGCCAGATTGGCGTACAAAACCCGCCATTCTGCCTGTCGGCCCATCACCAGCCCAATGATGCCAATGGCCACAAACAAAACAATACCCGCAAAGAGGCGCAACCTCTGCCCTTGACTCAAGGACGACAACCGCTGTGTCACGGTCGCATTGACGGGAACTGTGGCAACTGCAGGCATCTGGCTATTTCCGGTACTTCGTGACGCGACATGCTTCTACGAGTTGGGCCGATTATTCGGGCTAAGCCCGGAAACATTAGCTTAAAAAGCCCGTGATTTACCCGCTATTTCAAAAATGCCAATAGGGGTCAGGTCGATAGCATTGGCAGGCCACGCTTGACAAGGAAAGTAGCCATGGACCTTCGCCTCACACCCACCACAATGCCCACAACGGTGCGTACGGGTCTTGTACCGCGTTCCGTCGCTGCACAAGTAGCTAGCACGGGCGTAGCAGACGGATTTTCCGGTGCTTTGAAAACCGCCCTGCAATCCGTCAGCGCGAGCCAAAACGAGGCAACGCGCTTGCAACAAGGTGTGCAAATGGAAACTCCCGGCGTGAGCCTAGAGCAGACCATGGTGGCTATTCAGAAGGCACAGATCGGTTTTCAAGCCACCTTACATGTGAGAAACCGGATGGTGCAGGCCTACACGGACATCATGAACATGCAGGTATGAAGATGCAAAATCTTCAATGAAGCAGTTGCGATCGACCTTCGAATTTGCTCTCGACATGTGCGAGCCACGGCTCGGCCAGATACCGAATTTGCGCGTCGTTCTGCAATATGCGTTGCATGATCCGGGTTTTTTCAGTGCGCATGTCCGCAGAAAGCTCCTCTGAGCGCGAGCGCTGACGAAGCTGCTCAATCAGGACAGCGCAGGCCCCTTCAAAACGGACCACCTCATCCCAGTCTTCCACTTTTGCAGCGTCCAGCATCTTGCGGCTGCTGTCTTCAATGGCTTTATAGTAGTCAAGCAGCACACAAGCCATATCAGACTCCAACGGGGTTGGTGGAACCCGTAGGCTTACCGGAAATCTGTTTCCAGCCTTGGGCGATTGGCTCGATCACCCGGACGACATCGGCAAGTGCACCCACATCACTGTGAAGATTTGCATGGGTCAGGCGCAGAACGCAATAGCCATACAAACCATTCAGGTTGGCAGCCAGATCGCCACCCTGCTCAATGTTCAGCGCTGGCTTGAGCCCTTCATCAAGAATGCGCACTGCCCTGATGATTTTTTCACCCTTGGTCACAATGTCCCCTCGCTCAATGGCCGCACGGGCAGCACCCACGGCCTGTAGCAGGCTGTCAAACAGCATGTCAACCAATTGGTGAGGGCTTGCCATGCCTATGTCTGTTTCCACGCTCACCCTTTTGTAGGCGGAGGCGGCTCGGGAACTGACAGAAGTAAACATGTTGTGTTCCAAAGTAGTTGTTACTCCTGTTATCGGCATTCCACCCGGCAACTCAAGTGATTAGACCCCGTTGAAAGCAGGAAACTACGCCGTGTTTTTATTCCAGAGCGTCACTTGCTGGGTAACGTAAGCGCTAAGCGCATTCAAGGACCCCATTTGTGCATCCAGCGCACTGTATTGCGCCTTCAATCGTATTTCGATCACGGCGGCTCTGTCGTTGACCTTTGTCTGTGCGCTAGCGTTTTGGGCCAGCAATCGCTTTAACGCTGAGGCCTCATTGGTCACCGAGCCACCCGTAGCCAATACGCCCTGTGCCAGCGTTTTAAATTTCAGGGCGAACCCATTGGTGAGCGGGTTCCCGTTATTTGTCGTAAAAAGTTGCTGCAAAGAAGTGCCGTTGTTCGCGGCCGTACTCAATTTGCTGGTGTTGATCGCCAACGACCCGTCACGCAGTGATTGAATACCCACGTCCGACAGGCGCTGGGAGGTCAGGCCCAGACTGGCCGACCCAATCATGCTCCTCAAGACATTTTGCATGCCCACAACGGTCGAGTCACCCTGAAACAGCCCGGCGGATTTCGTAGAGGCATCGTACCGAGTCAAGTCTGTGAGCGATTGGTTTAATGTGTTGTACGCGACAACGAAGTCTTGAACATTCTTGACCGAAGGTGTCACATCTTCACTAATTGACATGGTGGCAGGTGACTTGACCTCACCCACGGTTCCGTAGCCCGTCGTCGTGGTCGACAAGAGGTTGATGGTCACTCCTGGGATGTTGCCCGACAGTGTGTTGGTGGCAGATGTCACCTGGAGCCCATTGATTCTGGCCTTGGCGTTCTGCCCGTACTGAATGGAAATCCCCGTGGACGCCATACCAACGCCAGGGCTGTTCTGAGGATCAAAGATCAGCGGAGCAAGCGCTGCGTCTGCCGATTGGACCCTGAAGCCAGCGGCTTCCCCCGTGCCTTTAGACTGGAGCAGCAACCTGTCCTGCATACCGTCGTTAAAAGTGGTTGCAACCACGCCTGCCCCTGCTGCATTGATCTTGTTCGCAATGTCTGCAACTGTGTCTGCGGCACCCACAGCAATGACCACGGCGGCGCTACCCGACGCCGGTGTGAAAGAGGTTCCGACGCTCGCCCAGGTTCCAAGTTGCAAGCTGAGCGTGCCTGCACCCACGGCAGCCCCAGCCGTCAAGGGTGGAGAGGAAATTGACTGCCTCAACGCGAGTGCATCAATGTCCAGAGTGAAGGAGGTGGCGTTGGCCGACCTGGCCGCCGTGATGGTGGCTGCATTCGTGTTGGACGATGAAGCCGACCGGGCGCTCCATGTCGTTGCATCCGAAATTCGGCTGGCCACATCAGCAAGAGCCGAGAACTGTGACTGGATCTGCCCAAACGCCGATATCTGGCTTTGAATGTTAGTCGCCCTTGTTGCCAGGGCCGTCAAAGGCTGCTTCTCAAGTGCAACCAGCTTTGCGATGATGCCGTTGGCATCCAGGCCACTGCCGATGCCAACCGATGAAATCGTAGCCATTCAAGCCTCCTGCTCAATTTTCAATCAGCGATTATCCTGCTTCAGCCTGCGCTTAAAGCCCCGAAAAGCGGGCGCTTTGCAAAGGCCGAAAGCGGCGGTGGACATTCGTCCGCCGCCGCCCAACAAATTGCCCAGCCCACCAGGGGCTCCTGCAGATTTTCTCAGCTATCTGTTAGCGCAGCAAGGCCAGCACGCCCTGTGGCAACTGGTTTGCCTGCGCCACCATGGCGGTACCGGCCTGCTGCAGAATTTGCGCGCGGGACAGGTTCGCGGTTTCTGCCGCGAAGTCCGCGTCCTGAATCCGGGACCGTGAGGCGCTCAGATTGTCAGACGTGGTGCGCAGGTTGGAGATGGTGGTGTCAAACCGCGACTGCAACGCGCCAAAACTGGCACGTTGGCCGTTTACGGCTGCAAGTGCCGAATCCACTGTCGACAGCGTACGCGTCGCTGAGTCTACCGTTGACACATCCAGCGTACTGGCCGCCTGTAACTGACTACCTGATGAGGCGGCAGTGAAGTACCCAATACCAGCCGCCTGAGCCGTATTGGTGATGCCAAAGGTTTTCTCAGAGTCTAGGGTTACCGCGCCTGTGACATATGACGAGGCTCCTGCGCCTGCCGTTGCTACGCCGCCCAACGTGAAGTTGGTTGCGGCCAGGGTGGCGTTATTGGTGACCTTGATGTCGTTGCCCGTGGCGTTGGTCAGCGTAATCCCCGTACCTGCTGCATTCAGCTTCGCCGTAACACCGGTCTGTGAACTCTTGTCGTTAAACGCGTTGATGGCAGAGGCAAGGCCGTCCGCATTGTTGGCGGCCCCTGACGTGAAGGAAACCGTGACAGCGGTACTGTTGTCTGAAACCACTGAAAGGCTGTAGCTGGAGTTCGCCACGAAGGCTGCGGCGTCAATCTGGGTCAGGGCAGACGCCGTGACACCTGTGGTGCCGGATTTGGCATTTACGTTTGCAGCGACCGTTTTGGCACTGTCCCCTGCTGTGACTGTCACGGTGGCAGTTCCCAAAGCGCCATTCACCACAATTGAGTTAGCTGCGATTGTGCTCACGGCGCCTGTAACTGCAGTCGATGCGTTGGCTCCTGCAGAAGACCCGGTAACCAAATCTCCAGCAGCACCCGCCGTAGCCGCCACAGAAGAACCAATCCGGTTGTTACCGTACTTGCTGGTGCTGAAATTGGCTGTGGTAGCCGTGATGGTCTGGTTGGCATTGGCACCCACCTGGAACACTGCAGAACCGAAGCTGCCGTCAAGCAACTTTTGACCATTGAACTCGGTCGTCTTGGCAATACGATCCAACTCTGATGTCAACTGACCCACCTCAGCATTCAGCGCAGCTCGGTCACTGGCCGAATTGGTGGCATTGGCAGACTGAACCGCCAGTTCGCGCACCCGCTGCAAAATCGTGCCTGCGGCACCCAAGGCACCCTCGGCAGTTTGCGCGAGAGAGATGCCGTCGTTGGCATTGCGCGCCGCCTGGCTCAGGCCGCGAATCTGGGATGTCATGCGCTCGGAAATATTCAAACCAGCAGCATCATCTTTCGCGCTATTGATGCGCAAACCAGAGGACAAACGCTGTAATGACGTCGACAGCGATGTTTGTGACATGGATAAATTGCGCTGCGCAGTCAACGAGTTGACATTGGTATTGATGGTGGAAGCCATTTATTCACTCCTGATAAAAAAATATACTAACCCGGCAAAACGCCAATCTCGACACCAGTATTTCTGCTGGTCGCCATGACCGGATCATCCCAGTGACGCCTGCCGGACAACGAACCGACTAGGAGCTCGTTGAAATAGTTTTCGGTTAATCCCGACAAAACTTTAGCGGTTCGACGACCAGTTTTCGCTTAACACCTCCCTTACGGCCGAAAACCCAGAACTACGGCACTTTCTGGCCTGTATTCGCAGGCCAAGGGTTATGCCCTATCAAGATTGACGCGTTAAGACACAGATAGCGGGGTTTCCCGGCGTTTATCACCCATTTGGTTCGTTCAGCACCGACCACAATTTCTACGTAACAAGAGAAATCGGGCACACGTCGGCTTTGTGACCGGCAAAGGTGCCAGTTCAAATCATCTTAGGAGTTTCGCCATGGCCTCAACCATCAACACCAATATCAACTCGCTAACAGCGCAGCGGAATTTGAGTACGTCGCAGAACTCGCTGGCAACCTCTATGCAGCGCCTATCCTCGGGCTTGCGTATCAACAGTGCCAAAGACGATGCCGCCGGCCTTGCTATCAGTGACCGGATGACGTCCCAAATCCGAGGGTCTAACCAGGCCGCGCGAAACGCCAATGACGGTATTTCTCTGGCGCAAGTGGCTGAGGGCGCTTTGGGGGCCGCAGGCAGCATCCTGCAACGTGTGCGTGAATTGGCGGTTCAGTCCGCCAACGCCACCAACTCGGCCAGTGACCGCGCCGCGCTCAATGCCGAGGTTGGACAACTAACTGCGGAACTGGACCGTATCGCCAAAAGCACGCAATTCAATGGTCAAAACCTGCTGGATGGCAGCTTTACTTCGGCGACCTTTCAGGTGGGGGCGAATGCCAATCAGACCATTACGGCAACGACGGCCAATTTCAGCACCAGCAAGTATGGCAACAACCGCATTGGCTCCCAGTCTGCTGCCAGTGCGGGTGCAGCCGGTGACCTGGTCACCGGCTCAGCCGTAGGCGCAAACCCGTCGACGGCAAGAGCAGCAGCAGCCAGCGCTGTCGCCGCAAATTCAATTGTGGTGAGCGGTGCCACGGGGTCGGCCACCGTTGCCGTCGCGGCTGGGGATAGCGCCAAAACGGTAGCAGCCAATATCAACGCCAGCTCGGGGACCACGGGTGTTTCGGCCACGGCACGCACGCAAATCGACGCTGACACCTTCACGGCCGGCGCGAGTTACAGCCTGTCGGTCGTGTCTGACAATGCCACTGCAGTAACGGTTGCCTTCACGGTAGGCACGCCAGTCAACGGAGATGCCTTGGCGGCCGGTATTTCCGCCTTTAACGACAAAAGCTCGCAAACTGGCGTAACCGCCAAGCTCAACGCCGCCGGTACGGGTATCACGCTGACGAATGGCACTGGCAACGACATCAAAATCGCCAATGCGGCAACGTCGGCCGGCCCGCTCTCCCTGGGTGGTGTGGCGATTGCCGCCGCAGCGACGGGCTACATAACAGGTGCCATCACCCTGGATTCGGACAAGACGTTCGGCATTGCCAACACGGCCAGTGCCGCGGGTTTTGGCTACTTCACTGCGGCATCATCGGCCAGCCAGCTTCAGGCTACCAGCACACTCGACGTTTCGACGGTAGATTCCGCCACCAGAACGCTTGCAACCGTGGATTCTTCTCTCGCAGTTGTCAATGGACAACGCGCCAGCTTCGGAGCCTTGCAGTCCCGGTTCGAGACCACCATTTCCAACTTGCAAACCACATCAGAGAATCTGAGTGCATCACGCTCGCGCATTCAAGACGCGGACTTCGCGGCAGAAACAGCCAATCTTTCCCGTGCCCAAATTCTGCAACAGGCTGGTACTGCGATGGTGGCGCAGGCCAACCAACTACCACAGGGCGTACTGGCTTTGTTGCGCCAGTAATAGCTGAGGCCCTTGATCAGGGCTTTCAATGGCATCGCTATTTTTTGGGGGTCTGTAAGAGTTTCGCTTACAGACCCCCAAGTTCATCTGACACTCGTATTAGTCGCTTCCTGATTTAAGTTTTTGACGAAGTGTTCAAAATCCACTCCATCGCATCCAAACCGGAAGGCGATCGACCCAGGAGCCACACATGACCAACGAGCAAATTCTGACGGAAATCAGGGAAGCCAATCTGACTTACCTGATGCTGGCCCAAAACCTGATCCGTGCAGACCGGGTGGAGGCACTCTTCCGTCTTGGCATGTCTGAAGAGGCCGCAGACCTGATCGCCAGCCTGTCCCCCGCACAAATTTCGAAAATCGCATCGGGCAACATGCTGCTGTGCAAGTTCCGGGTTGACGACGATATCGTCTGGAACCTCCTGACCAATCACAATGTTCGCAAGGTGGACAACGACGCCACCACCAAGCTTCACGCCAGCATCCTGATGGCCGGCCGCTTTGCTGAAGCCGCTTGACCTAAAAAAGAACGGACACCCCATGGCTGCCAAAAGTGTGTTGAATGAATCGCGCCAGATTGAGCGTGCGGTCGCCCTGATTCAGCTGGGAGCCAGATTGCAGGTGCTTGAAAGCGAAACCGACTTGTCTTATGAGCGCCTTCTGCGCCTGTACAAGGAAGTGGCAGGCCGTTCTCCGTCCAAAGGACAACTGCCGTTTTCAACCGACTGGTTTCTGACTTGGCAACCCAATATCCACGCGTCGCTGTTCCTCAATACCTATGAGTATCTGACCAAGGCGACCGCCCTGGAAGACATTGACGCCATCATGAAGGCATTCAAGCTCTATACAGAGCAGATCGCCGCTTGTGATGTGGAGCCCCTGCTGTCCATCACGCGGGCATGGCGCCTGATCAAGTTTGTGGACAACCAAATGCTGTCCATGACCAAATGCTCGCGTTGCGGTGGACACTTTGTGACCGACCCCTATGAAAACTCCCGGCATTTTGAGTGCGGTCTGTGTGTGCCTCCGGCGCGTGCCGGCAAGAGCACGGGCACCGGGGGCATTTTGCTGCATTAGCCCGCACAACCTCCATTTGCTACATTTAGAATAGCAAATTTACCCATAAATAATGGGCTTGAGGCTGATTTAAATGTTGATCGCAAAAAATGTGGCGTTGTGACGGCGCTCCAAAGCAGGCATAAAAGGGCTCATTCGGAGCCCTTTTCTTGTTTTGGCTTTAGTCAGCGGTCCATAAAATGACGGCATGCACGATATAGTCGAACGCAATACCAAAGCCCGCGATCTCTAACCAAGCCCTGACACGAACATGATAGTTATTGTTGGCTATGTCGTATCCATGGGATGCATCTTTGGTGTGTACATTTTCCATGGTGGAAATATCAATGTGATTCTTACGGCTCTGCCGTTTGAGCTGATCACGATTTTCGGCGGTGCCCTGGGTGCCTTTGCAGTCAATAACCAGCCCAAGGTGCTCAAGGCGACCATCGCCCTGATACCCCAGGCGTTGAAAAGCTCCAAGTACACCAAGGCACGGTACATGGAGTTGATGGCGCTGCTGTACGACATCCTGCAAAAAGCGCGCAAAGAAGGTCTGATGGCCATCGAAAAGGATGTCGAAAACCCTGAAGAGTCCGATATCTTCAAGAAGTATGCGACCGTGGGCAGTGACCACCACGTGGTGGAGTTCATGACCGACTACCTGCGCATGATGGTCTCCGGGAACCTGAATGCCCATGAGATTGAATCCCTTATGGACAGCGAGATCGACACACATCACGCAGAAGCCCATGCCCCTATCGCAGCCATTGCGCGTCTGGCCGGCGCGCTACCCGCATTCGGAATTGTGGCTGCCGTGCTGGGCGTGGTGAACACCATGGGGTCGGTGGGTCAACCCCCAGCAGTATTGGGCGGAATGAT
This sequence comes from Rhodoferax sp., assembly GCA_031411175.1. GTDB lineage: Bacteria > Pseudomonadota > Gammaproteobacteria > Burkholderiales > Burkholderiaceae_C > JANYCG01. The sequence goes on from JANOAP010000378.1 coordinate 24,648, forward strand.
TGCTTCGGCCCTGGTCGGCACGTTCCTGGGAATTCTTCTGGCCTATGGGGTTGTAGAACCGCTGGGGGGATTGCTCGAACAAAAGACGGAGGACAGCGCCAAGGAATTGCAGTGCATCAAGACCACCCTCCTTGCCAGCATGCAGGGCTATAACCCGTCCACAGCGATTGAGTTTGGCCGTAAAGTGCTGTTTTCAACAGAGCGTCCCAGCTTTGCCGAGCTTGAAGGCCATGTCCGTGGTAAAAAATAGTCCTTAGGTCCTGATATGGCAGGAGATACAAAAAAGCTTCAACCGATCATCGTCAAGAAGGTCAAGAAGGGCGGGCACGCCGTTCATGGTGGCGCGTGGAAGATTGCCTACGCCGATTTTGTGACCGCCATGATGGCGTTTTTCCTGTTGATGTGGTTGCTGGGCTCCACCTCCGAGGGCGACAAGAAAGGCCTGTCTGACTATTTCACGGCTCCACTGAAAGTGTCCATGCAAGGCGGCAGCGGTGCCGGGGCCAGCAACAGCATTCTCAATGGCGGTGGCAGTGACCTGACAAAAAACAACGGCCAAAACCGCAAAGGCGATGGTAACGATCCCATCTCCAAAAAAATGGCGTCCGACGCCATGCGGGCCGAGCTGGCCAAACAGGACGCCAAGAAGATGGCTGCCTTGGGCGCAAAGATCAGCGCAGTGATATCCAACAGCCCAAAGCTGGCCGAGTTCAGCAATCAAATCAGGCTGGAGACCACGCCCGACGGGCTTCAGATCCAGATCATCGACGACCAGAATCGCCCCATGTTCGACGTTGGCAGTGCCCTGGTCAAACCTTACATGCGCGACATATTGCGGGAAATAGGAACTGCGCTTAATGGTGTCGACAACAAGATCAGTCTGGACGGCCACACTGATCGCTCTCCTTACGGCAATGGGGAGCGTGGCTACAGCAACTGGGAATTGTCTGCTGACCGCGCCAACTCGACGCGCAGGGAACTGGCGGCGGCGGGCATGCCGGACGAAAAGCTGGCCAGGGTGACGGGGCTGGCCTCCAGCAGCCTTCTGAATCCGCAAAATCCGCTGAGCCCAACCAACCGCAGGATCAGCATCATAGTCATGACGCGAGAAGCTGAAGAACGACTGATGGGCGGGGGCAGAACGCCTGCCGTACCGGCCGCAGAGCCACCCGTGTCGTCCGCAGCAGCTGAAGCCAAGCAACCTTGAGACACTATGATTCGACTACTGTTGGCAGCAATCTGGCCATACGCCGCTGAAAGGTACCCCCATGGCAAATGAAGTCCGCTTTTTGATCGTTGACGATTTTTCGACCATGCGCAGAATTGTGCGCAACCTTCTCAAGGAAAGTGGTTACGCCGAAGCCGATGAAGCCGAAGACGGTGTCGCCGCATTGCACAAGCTGCGCAACGGCAATTTCGACTTCGTGGTGAGCGACATCAATATGCCCAACATGAACGGGTTTCAGTTGCTGGCCGAGATCAAGAAGGATGAAAAACTCAAGCACATCCCCGTGCTCATGGTGACGGCAGAAGCTCGCAAAGAAGACATCGTGATGGCCGCCCAGCAGGGCGCTGCCGGCTACATCGTCAAACCGTTCACCAAAGCGACGCTTGAGGACAAGGTGGCCCATATTCTCAAGAAGTTGGGGTTGCAATGACAACGCAGCAGCCCCATGCTGTAGACCCAAATGATCCGGGCTCAACCGTTCACCAAAAACTGGGGGTACTCACCCGCCAGTTGCATGACTCGCTCAATGGGTTGGGGCTGGCGGACAAGCTCAAGGGTTCAGCAGAAGAGTTGCCGGATGCCAAGAGTCGGCTGACGTACATTGCCCGGCTCACCGGGGAAGCAGCTGAGAAGGTGTTGAACCGGGTGGACCAGGCCAAGGCACAGCACGAGCACATCGCAGCGGAAACCCGCAGAATCGCCGCATTGATTGCAAAAGACCCCGTGGCAGCCGTTGCCAACGGTCACGTTATGAACTTTGTCGATGATGTCGACAAGGCATCCAGAGAGATTGATCAGCATCTCACTGAAATCATGATGGCGCAGGATTTCCATGATCTGACAGGCCAGGTGATTGCCCGGGTTGTGAACCTGGCAGCGACCATCGAAGAGCAATTGGTCCAGCTGTTGATTCAAACGGCACCGCCCTCCACAACCAGCAAGGCCGCCCCTGACGTCAAGCCCTTTTTGGCGGGTCCGGCGATTAACGCGGCGGGCAACCCGGACGTCATGGCTGATCAGTCCCAAGTCGACGACTTATTGGCCAGTCTCGGGTTCTAGCCTCGCTGGCAAAAGCTCCCGATTGCCGACGGCTGTGCGGCTTTTGATCTGACGGGTTAAAGGCGCTCTTATTGGCCTTTAGTCAGGGAACTGCATTACGACAATGGCGGAAAGTTAATCCCCCACCGTCATGGAATCAAGCAGTCAGGATCGCAATTTACCAGCTACCGAGCGCAAGCTGCAAAAGGCTCGTGATGACGGGCAGGTTGCCCGCTCTCGCGATCTGTCCCACCTCGCCGTGCTGGGTACGGGCGCGCTGTCCCTGCTGGTGTTGACTCCAGTCATGTTCAATCGATTGCGCGTGCAGGTGAGCCAGCAACTTTTGTTCGACGCTTCGCTCGCCTCGCAGCCCGGGGTCATGCTGGCACGGCTGCAGGATATGGTCATTCTTGGTTTGCTCGGTTGCACTATCTTTGCCGCCATTGTGGGTACGGCCGCCGTTCTCGGAACCATCGCCACCGGCGGTTGGGTAGCGAGCTTCAAACCTTTAGCGCCTGACTTTAGCCGACTCAACCCCATCACCGGCTTTGCTCGCCTTTTCACCAAAGACAAACTGACAGACGTTTTGAAAATGACGTTCATGACCGTTGTGCTGGTTGCGGCCGCTTCAATTTTTCTGGGTGCCGGCATTGAAACAGTCGTTTCGTTGAGCCTGCAGGCACCCAGCCATGCCATCAGGCATCTGACAGACTGGCTGACCGGCGGAATGGGGTTGCTACTTCTCGTGGTCCTGCTGGCGGCCATGGTGGACGTACCACTTCAATCCTTCCTTCACAAGTCAAGACTCAAGATGTCTCACCAAGAGGTCAAGCAGGAGCACAAGGAATCCGAGGGCAATCCGCACATGAAGAACAAACTGCGGTCCCGTCAGCGTGAAGTTGCCCAGGGCAACAGCATCCGCGCAGTGCCCAAAGCGGATTTCGTTCTGATGAACCCGACGCACTTTGCCGTTGCGATCCAGTATGACGAAAAGACCATGCGCGCCCCACGTGTGATCTCCAAAGGTGCAGACCTGCTCGCCATGAAGATACGGGAGATTGCCAAAACCAACGCCATACCAGTGCTTGAGTCACCGAAACTGGCACGTGCGCTTTTTGCAAACGCAGAGCTCGATGAGGACATTCCCTCAAGTCTTTACACAGCCGTGGCGCAAGTGCTGGCTTATGTTTACCGTCTCAAGGCCGCGATGAGAGGGCTGGGCCCCATGCCTGGCGAGCCACCGCAGCCTTTTGTCCCCGCAGAGCTTGATCCCCTGTCCAAAATTGTGACGCCGGAGATGGCAGGCCCATGAACGCGCAGATGAAGTCGGTGCAAAGATGGTTTGGGAGCAATGCTTCGCTCATTCAGGGGTCGGCTGCGCCAATGCTGGTGGTAGCGATCCTTGCGATGATGGTGCTCCCCCTGCCACCCTGGCTTCTGGATGTCTTCTTCACCGTGAACATCTCGGTTGCTCTCATGGTGATGATGGTGGCTGCCTACATGCTGCGCCCTCTGGATTTCGCAGCATTTCCCGCCGTGCTTTTGCTGACAACCTTGATGCGTCTTTCGCTCAACGTCGCATCGACACGGGTCGTCCTGCTGGAAGGACACACCGGCCCCGGCGCAGCAGGCGCGGTGATTGAAGCGTTTGGACACTTCCTGATTGGTGGCAACTTTGCGGTCGGCTTGATCGTTTTTTCGATCCTGGTGGTCATCAACTTCGTCGTTGTGACCAAGGGTGCTGAACGCATCGCTGAAGTCTCTGCACGCTTTGCTTTGGACGCCATGCCGGGCAAGCAGATGGCCGTGGATGCCGATCTCAACGCTGGCACAATCGACGAGAAGGAGGCCAAGCGCAGGCGGGCCGAAGTAGCCGAAGAAGCTGACTTTTTCGGCTCTATGGATGGTGCTTCCAAGTTCGTGCGCGGCGACGCAGTGGCAGGCATCCTGATCCTGTTGATCAATATTTTTGGGGGCTTCGCCATCGGCGTACTGCAACATGGCCTGAGCGCCGGGCAGGCGGCGGACACCTACATTCTGCTGGCCGTGGGTGACGCTCTGGTAGCGCAGGTACCGGGGCTTCTAATTTCCGTGGCAGCCGCCATGGTGGTGTCGCGGGTAGGCAAGGAACAAGACCTCGGCAAGCAGATTGTCCAGCAGATGTTTGGTACACCGCGCGTGCTGGGCATCACGGCGACCATCATGGGCATTTTAGGGCTGATCCCGGGCATGCCTCACCTGGTATTTCTTGGCATCTCTGCAGCCATCGGCTACGCTGCCTGGGTTCTTGCACACAAGCCTCCTCCGCCCGGTCCCGAGACGGCGGTAGCCCCCAGCACAACCGATGGCGATGCCAGCTGGGATGACCTGCAGCCCGTGGATCAGTTGGGCCTGGAATTGGGCTATCGGCTGATTGCACTGGTCGACAAAAACCGGCAGGGCGACCTGCTCACCCGCATCAAGGGCGTGCGCCGCAAGTTCGCACAAGAGGTGGGGTTCTTGCCCCCTGCCGTGCACGTGCGCGACAACCTGGAGCTCAAACCCAGCGACTATCGCATCACCTTGCGCGGTGTGATCATTGGCGAAGGTGAAGCCTTTCCAGGCATGTACCTGGCCATCAATCCTGGCGGCATCACGACCCCGCTGATAGGCACACCCACCACAGATCCTGCCTTCGGATTGCCCGCCAACTGGATTGATGAGCGGCAGAAAGAAGCTGCGCAAATGGCCGGCTATACCGTCGTTGATTCAGAGACTGTGATGGCCACTCATTTGTCACACTTGATGCAAGTTCAGGCATCCAGGCTACTGAGCCGCACCGAGACACAACAGCTTGTGGAACATGTGAGCAAACTGGCACCAAAATTAATTGAAGAAGTAGTCCCCAAAATGGTATCCATCGCCGTTTTTCAGAAGGTGCTGCAACTGTTGCTGGATGAGTCCGTTCACATTCGTGACATTCGCACCATCGTCGAATCACTCGCCGAGCATGCCGGCACGGTGACCGATGCGGCTGAGCTTGCAAAACGGGTGCGGGTCGCGCTGTCGCCCGCGATCGTTCAACAAATCTACGGGCCGAGCCGAGAACTCAACGTGATCGCCATCGACCCCGCGCTGGAGCGGCTGCTGATGCAGGCGCTGGGCAACGCTTCCGGGCCTGCGCTGGACCCTGGTGTGGCCGAAATGCTCACCCGCACTGCCGCCGAAGTGGCGCTCAAACAGGAGGAGATCGGCGTGCCTGCCTGTCTGCTGGTACCAGACCAGATTCGCAGCGCTATCTCACGCCTCGTTCGACGTGTGGCGCCCCGGCTGCAAGTTCTTGCTCACAGCGAAATTCCTGAAACACACACCATCCGCATTGGTCCTATCCTCCGAGGTGCCCTGCCATGAACATCCAGCGTTTCCATGCCCCAACGTCCCGTGAAGCCCTAGCCAAAGCCAGGTTGACATTTGGCG
>JANOAP010000379.1:0-7622 GCA_031411175.1 Rhodoferax sp.
GGCAGACACGGCAACCCTGGTCGTGCTGTTTCACCTGACCTTCAACCTGGTGGTCGGTACCATTTTCATCGGCCTGACCCAGGTGATTGCCCAGGGCGTCGAGAAGATGCTGCCCAAGCCCGTGAAGAGCACGGTGGCGGGTCGCCAGCGGCACCTGGACGCCACGGCGCTGGCCACGCCGTCGCTGGCCATCTCGTGCGCTGTGCGCGAATCGATGCACCAGGCTGACGTGGTGGAGACCATGCTGCTGGGTGCCCTGAACGTCATCAAGAACAACGACCGCAAGCTGGCCGAAGAGCTGCGCAAGATGGACGACACGGTGGATGAGCTGTACTCCGACATCAAGTACTACCTGACCAAGATCTCACGCGAGGCACTGGGTGAGAGCGAGGCCCGTCGCTGGACCGACATCATCAGCTTCACCATCAACATGGAGCAGATTGGCGACATCATCGAGCGCGTGATCCAGGACATTGAAGACAAAAAAATCAGCCCGGGCCGCGAGTTCTCGCAGGCCGGCATGGCCGAGATCTGCGAGCTGCATGCGCGCCTGGTGGACAACCTGCGCCTGGGCATGAGCGTGTTCCTGAACGGCAATGTGCGTGATGCGCAAAAGCTGCTGGAAGAAAAGTCGCGCTTTCGTGATCTGGAGCGGGAATACGCGTCCACCCACCTGGACCGCCTCGCGGTGAATACCGTGCAAAGCATCGAGACCAGTTCACTGCATCTGGATTTGATCAGTGATCTGAAGCGCATCAACTCGCACATTTGCTCGATCGCCTATCCGATTCTGGATTCGGCTGGGGCGCTGGTGCCGAACCGGCTACGGCAGTCGGTGCTGGACGACAACCTGGTTTGACCGCGGGCGGCTAAAGTTCCAGCGCGGCGACCAGAATCAAGGCCGCTTCCAGCGTGAATTCATTGCGCTGCAGGCGCGCCACCAACTCGTCCGGTGCCAGCAGCAAAAACTGCTCTACCTCGCCATCCTGATTCACAGGCACCACGCCATCCGGCACGGTGCAGTGGAACCAGTCGGTGTCTTCAATCACATAACCCACACCGCCATCATCTGGCTCGCCCGTAGGCCGGCGAACCGTGATGCTGCCCCCCCTCTGCACCGCCTGCAGTTGGTCCAGGTGCAGGCCAGCCTCTTCCCAGGTTTCACGTGCCAGTGCGGTCTGCATCGTGTCCTTTGATGAGACCATGCCGCCCATCAGCGTGTCCCACTGACCAGGGTCGTTGGCTTTGCTGAGGGCGCGCTGCTGCACCCAGACGCGGCCATCTTCTGCGAAGCCCACCAGGTGCACCGCACGCGTGGTGATGCCCAGGGTGCGCACGGCACCGCGCTCCACCTCGCCCAAGCGCTCGCCCGACGCGCTATGCACCGCCAGCGCTTCGTTGCGCCAGTGCTGTGCCACATGGCCTACCCCGGCGTCGCGCAAGGCACGGGCCAGTCGGTCCAATGAATCGGTGACAGGGCCAGTGATGCGCCAGGCTGCGGCCTTGTGCCCTGAGCCTGGCACATGCCCAGACTTGGAACGCTCTACTTTCGATAGCTGCTCAAGCACGTCATTCGGGGGCTGGAGACCTATTTGACCTCCAAAATCAGGTAAAACAGAGCCGATAACGTCCTGACCCGCCATCAGTGGCACACGTGCTTGCAGCGGCGGCAGTTCAGCGCGTGCCCGCAGGTCGGCAAGCCAGTGGGGATCAAACCCCGGCACTGGCAACGGCATGGGGATGCTGGCCCGCTTCAGAGCGTCAGGATGGTGCAGCCGGTGGTCTTGCGTGCCTCCAGCGCACGGTGCGCCGCCTGCACGTCGGCCAGCGGGAAGCGCTGGTCAATGCGAATCTTCACCGCGCCGCTTTCGACCACCGCAAACAGGTCATCGGCCATGGCCTGCGTGCTCGCGCGCGTGGTCATGTAAGCGAACAGGGTCTGGCGCGTAACGTAAAGCGAGCCCTTGGCCCCAAGGATGCCAGGCGCAAACGGCGCAGCCGGGCCAGATGAATTGCCAAAGCTGGCCATCAAGCCAAACGGCTGCAGGCAATCCAGCGACTTGTCCCAGGTGTCTTTGCCCACCGAGTCGTACACCACCTTCACGCCTTTACCACCCGTGATCTCCTTCACGCGCACAAGGAAGTCTTCGGTGCTGTAGTTGATCACGTGGGCCGCGCCCAGTTCTTTGGCCAGCGCGCATTTGGCGTCAGAGCCCGCAGTGCCGATCAGTTGGTAGCCCAGGGCCTTGGCCCATTGGGTCGCGATCAAGCCCACACCACCGGCAGCCGCGTGGAACAGCACGAAGTCACCTGCCGCAAGGCCGCCCTGGGGCAGGGTTTTCTTGAGCAGGTACTGCGCCGTCAGACCCTTGAGCATCATGGCCGCGCCGGTCTCGAAGCTGATAGTGTCGGGCAGCTTGCACACCGTCAAGGCCGGCATCACGCGCAGCTCGCAGTAACTGCCGGGGCCACCAGCGTAGGCCGCACGGTCGCCTGGCTTGAGGTGGGTGACGCCCTCGCCCACTGCCTCAACCACGCCCGCGCCCTCGCCCCCCGGGATGAACGGCATGGACTGCGGGTACAGGCCCGTGCGCTGGTAAACGTCGATGAAGTTCAGTCCGATGGCCTTGTGGCGGATGCGGATCTGCCCAGCGCCTGGCTCGCCCACGGTCACATCGACCAGTTTCAGCTCTTCGGGGCCACCATGGCGGTCGATGCGGATTGCCTTGCTCATTGAGTTATCTCCTGTGGGGTTGGGTTGGGAATGCGTCAGCAGAGCGGCATGGTGCCATGAATTTGAAAGCCTTGCCGCCACGCGCTGCGGCATGCCTTGTTAAAGTGGCTCGGATGAATCAACGCTTGACACCCGCTACCGCAGCCCTGCTGGTTGTGCCTCCGCTTCTGTGGGCTGGCAATGCCGTGGTGGGGCGCATGGCACAGGGCCTGGTGCCACCCATCACCCTGAATTTCCTCCGCTGGGCGCTGGCATTCGTGCTCTTGCTGCCACTGGCTTACCACGTGTTGTATCGCAACAGCCCCTTGTGGCGCCACTGGCGACGTTATGCCCTGCTGGGGTTGCTGGGTGTGGGCTGCTACAACGCAATGCAATACCTGGCCTTGAAGACCTCCACGCCCATCAACGTGACGCTGGTCGCATCCAGCGCGCCAATCTTCATGCTGGGCATGGGAAGGCTGTTCTTTGGCCAGGCGATCAGCCGGCGGCAGGTTTGGGGCGCGCTGCTCTCCATCACGGGCGTGCTGGTGGTTCTTTGCCGTGGCGATTTCGCGCAGTTGCTGCAATTCAAGCTGGTGCCCGGTGACGTGTATGTGCTGCTCGCCACATTGGCCTGGGCCTGGTACAGCTGGCTCCTCACCCGTCCTGTAGACCCACAGGAAATACGTACCGACTGGGCGGCATTCCTCATGGCGCAAATGGTGTTTGGCCTGGGCTGGTCGGGCTTGTTTGCCGGCAGCGAATGGGCGTTGACCGATGCCCGGATCGTCTGGGGCTGGCCGTTGGCCGTCACCCTGCTCTACGTGGCTGTTGGTCCGGCGATTTTGGCCTACCGGTGCTGGGGCATGGGTGTGCAACGCGTAGGCCCGACGGTGGCCAGCTTTTTCAGCAACCTCACGCCCCTGTTTGCCGCCATCATGTCTGCGGCTTTTTTGGGCGAGCCTCCCAAGGCCTTCCACGCCGTGGCGTTCGCGCTGATTGTGGGCGGCATTGTGGTGTCGTCGCGCCGGGGGCCGTCAGTACAATGAACGACGCACTTCCCATCATCGCATCATGACTCCTTGCAACAAACTGATTCCCCAAGGCAAGGGCCTGGCACCCGCCCTGCTCAAACGCGCCGCCACGGTTGAACTCGATTGGGACGTGCGGCAAAAAAGCCGCTTTGAAACGACGGACTCTTCGGGCCGAGCACTGGGCATTTTTCTGGCCCGTGGCACGACTGTCAGGGGTGGCGACGTGCTGGTCGCACAAGACGGTTCGCTGGTCCGGGTCATCGCCGCATCACAGGCCGTGTTGCGCATCACGCACTGCACCCAGCACGGCTCGCCGTTTGACCTGATCCGCGCCGCCTACCACTTGGGCAATCGCCACGTGCCGATTGAGCTCAAGCCCGACCACCTGAAGATCGAACCCGACCATGTGCTGGCCGACATGCTGCGTGCCATGCACCTGATCGTGCACGCCGCATCCGAGGCGTTTGAGCCTGAAAACGGCGCGTATTCCGCCGGAGCCGCCGGAACCACCGGCGGGCATGCCCAGGGTGGGCATCATGACCACGCTGCGCATGAATCCCATCGTGAGGGCGATCACGGCCCTAAACATGACCATGACCATGACGATGACCATGGCCACGATCACCCTCAAGATCACGCACACAACCACAAGCATTGATGCGGCGCTGCAAAGCCAGTTTGCACAGCGCGCCCAAGGGCATTCGCAGGCGGCATGCCGTCGCGTCCCTGGCGTTCCCGCCCACGTTGCCACCAGCGCGAGTCGGTGACGCCAGCCTGATGCAACTCATGTGGCTGGCGTCGCCCGCTCTGCCGGTCGGCGGGTTTTCTTACTCGGAAGGGCTGGAAGCCCTCGTCCATATTGAAGAGTTTGCTACAGAAGGCGCAGCATCCTCCTGGTTGGTGGACCAGTTGCATCTCTCGCTGGCGCGTGGCGACCTGGCCGTGGTGGCGAAGGCTGTGGGTGCCTGGCGGCGCAATGACTTGCAACACCTGGCCGAACTCAACGCCTGGGTCTTGCAGACGCGCGAGAGCAGCGAGTTCCGGGCACAAACCGAACAGATGGGGCGCTCCTTGCTGGAGTGGCTACGCAACCACGACACGGCCACGCCGGACCAGATTGCAGCCTGCGCACAGATGCAACCCACCTACCCCGTGGCCTTTGCGCTGGCCGCATCCAGCACACAGGCAGCCGTGCGTGACTGCCTGCTGACCTTTGCCTTTGGCTGGGCCGAAAACATGATGCAGGCCGCGATCAAGGCCGTGCCGCTGGGGCAAAGCGCCGGGCAACGCATACTGGCCCGACTGGCGCGCGAAATCCCCGCAGCGGTTGACCATGCCGCCAGCCTGCTGGACAGCCAGCGACAGGCTTTTTCACCCATGCTGGCCATCCGCTCCAGCCAGCATGAAACCCAATATTCACGGCTCTTCAGATCATGACTCTGCACCACATCCCCCACCGCACCAAAAAACTGCCCCCGTTGCGCGTGGGCATTGGCGGGCCGGTAGGCTCCGGCAAGACCACCCTGCTGGAAATGCTGTGCAAGGGCATGCGCGACCAATACGACCTGGTGGCCATCACCAACGACATCTACACCAAGGAAGACCAGCGCATCCTCACCGTGAGCGGCGCGCTGGCGGCCGAGCGCATCATGGGTGTGGAAACCGGTGGCTGCCCGCACACGGCGATCCGCGAAGACGCGTCCATCAACCTCGAAGCCATCGACCGCATGCTGGTGGACTTCCCCAATGCCGACATCGTTTTTGTGGAGAGCGGAGGCGACAACCTGGCCGCCACCTTCAGCCCCGAACTCAGCGACTTGACGATCTATGTAATCGACGTGGCCGCAGGCGAAAAAATCCCGCGCAAGGGCGGCCCCGGCATCACCAAGAGCGACCTGTTTGTCATCAACAAGACCGATCTGGCCCCCTATGTGGGTGCCGACCTGGAAGTAATGCGCGCCGACACTACCCGCATGCGCACCACGGCCAAGGGGCTCAAGCCGTTTGTCATGACAAATTTGAAGACGAATGCGGGCTTGAAAGACGTCATTTCATTCATCGAAACCAGGGGCATGCTCCAAGCCGGTTAAAATAGGCGCCATGGAAGCTTGGCCGAGCGGTTTAAGGCACCGGTCTTGAAAACCGGCGAGGGTTTATCCCCTCCGTGAGTTCGAATCTCACAGCTTCCGCCAAGACACAACCCCAAGTAGTTAATTTACTTGGGGTTTTTTTATTGGCCCAGAGTCAATCATCATCAGCCAGAGACTTTGACCTTCTCGTCGGCCAACTGACCGCACCACCTACTTCTGCGTCGTAGAAGCCTCAGTCGCCAACCATTTGCCTGCGCGCCTAACCAGTTTGTAGGTTTCAAGGGTTTCTGTGCGGAAGCTGGCACCACTGCGATTGCCGCTTTCCAGTACGACCGTCTCGATCTCTACGCGGTCGCATTGACCAGGGCGCACGTCAGAGGCTACCTTGGCCTTCACCACCGGGCGGCGCGACGCGTAGAGACTGATCTGGCCGAAAGATGTTGCCGTGCTGCGGGCCATTTCGTCGCGGCTGAAAGACACCTCGGTCATTTCGCCATTGGCCCCGCGCACATGAGCCACCACGCGCACCTGCGGGTCAAACTGTGCCATGAACACTCGGGCGTTTTTCTGCTGCACCGAGTTATCCAGCGTCTTGAGCCAGGCTGCCGCAATGGCTGCAGGCTTGCAGGTTGCCGTTTCGCCCGTTGCTTCCGGCAGTGCGGCTGCGATAGCGACAGGGGCCGTTGCGGGTGCTTCTGGCGCAGTGGCGGGTGCTGGCGGCACGGGCACGGGCACGGACGCATTCCCCCCTATGGATTGGGCCGCCCTGCGGGCACGGATCGCCTCGTTGAAATCTGTGGCCACCAGACTTTCCAGTTCACCGTCAAACGAACCGGCCACGAAGAAGCCTGGAACCCGATCAAGAAGGGTTGGCGTCAGTGCGGTGATCAGGGCGCGGGACCGGCCGGGAGGCCGCGCGGGCGCGAACCCGACCCGGCCCGCGTCAACATCAAGGTTGGCACCATTGATGCCCAGCACCGTGCCGCCTTTGTTGACCTTGCTGTAGGTACCTTCCGGAACCCGGAGGTCGGAGGAGATTTCGGCGGACAGCACGAACGGCTCATGGTCGGTACCGCGAATGCCCACCGTGGCGGACGGCGTGATGATGCGATGCCGGTCCTTGTTGAAAAACCCCGTCCAGCCGGTGATCATACGCAGCGCGCCACTGATGATGCGCATGCTGAACTGGTCATTGGCATCGCCATTGGCGGTGAACCGTTCCATCACAAATGAGGCATTCGGGCGGACCGCAATGACGCCTGCGTCATCGGTCTTGAGCACCGCCTCGGAATTGGTGGATGAACGGATCTGTTCGCCGACATAAACGGCATCCCCCTGCTTGAGTTCGCGCCGTTTGCTGCCCGCCGTGTCAGACGCCACGACCGTGCCCGTGATTTTGTAAACCGATGCGAATCGCTGGTTGTCCTGAGCCCAGGCCGACTCGCCTGAGAACCACCCGAACAGCATCAGAAGCGCAAAGAAAGCAGATTTAGACATTGCCATAGTGTAAATATACGGTAACAAACGTCAGTATGCGCCCGGACCCCACCATCCGGTCAATACCCGGCTCACAAAAGACGGCTCCAGCCACTACCAAAACGGCGGAAACCACGGGTATTCACGCTGTAACAAAGCTGTAACGGCAGAGTATTTTCCAATCCAGGTATGAGCCTGAAGGGCAGTCCGGTCTTTAACTTATTCCTGATGGCTTGATCGGGTTGAAACTGGAAGTTTACGGTGCCCGGCTTTTGGTTTTGGTTTCTTTCTCTTTAGGCCCCTGCCAGG
>JANOAP010000380.1:0-6042 GCA_031411175.1 Rhodoferax sp.
ACACTGTTGCCACTGCGGTCCTGGTCATATTGATCATTGGCCGCATAGAAACGCTGCATGAACTGGGCTGCCTGCAAAAGCTGCGTGCGCGCGTCGGCCCGCTTGGCCCGTGCGATGTAGCTTGAGTAAGAAGGCAGGGCAATGGCGGCCAACAGGCCAATGATGGCGACCACAATCATGACCTCAATCAGCGTGAAGCCGCGGGACTTTTGGCGCATTTTTGCGGCAATGGATTGCATGGATCAAACTCCGGTTTTTGTAGAAATGGGATTAACGCATGAATAGCTGCCGCCAGGTGCGTCGTTGTTGTTGCGCGCCCGCCGGGCAATTTCCAAGCAGGCCACAACTGAACTTCATGATGGTACTGGACGAATCACCGCCACTGATGTTGGCCAGGGTGGTTTGGCTCGCATCCGTTCGGCTGGCAATCACCAGCGAGGTGTTTCTACCGTCTGGCTGGCTGGCGAACCCGCTGACAATGGTGTCCGCACTGTCTACGTTGCCATCGCCATTGGTGTCAAACACCTGTTCCGTGAGGCCCTTGCCCGTCAGCCCGTCAAACACATACACCCATCCTTTGCCTTTGCCGGTATTGAGGCAGGGGTCAAGTGACACATTCGATGGCGATATGGTGTCCATCTGAATGAAATTGCCAATCAGGATTTCTGTGGGGTACACATTGCGCTGGCCCGTGTTGGCCGTGGGGAACGACGTGTACCAGCCGCGCTTGGTCGCCCAGTCCACCGCGTTGGTGGAGATACCGAAATAGGTAACCACCACCGTGGATGTCGTGAGGTCAGGGTTCGTGATGACCCGGGTTGCCGTCACGTCGCCAATGGTCTGCTCAACCATCAAGGTCGCCGTGCCTGTGACATTGGTCACGGTAGGGGTGCCTCCAAAATCAACGTTGTCCCAAACCCCATACATGGTTTGCCTTTCAGTGGTGGACAAGTCAGATGTTTCATAAAACTTGCCAGTTCCAAAGCTGACCACTTTGCCAAGGGTCGGGTGTTTGAGCACGGCAGGTGTTGCCGTGATCGGCTGGGCCGGGCTGGTCGTGAAAAGCGGGTTTGTCGGACGCTTGGAACTGCAGGGCGTGGTGCACGCCGACGCATCTTTGAGGTCAAACTTCCACATCTTGCCGAGCAGGTCTCCGGCATAAGCACCCATAATTTGCTTGCGGGTGGTAGAACCTACGGTATCGTCTATCGCCAGCCTTACACCCCCCAGGCCGTTACTGGCACCCGGGACAGTGATGTCCATGAGCAGGGCACCGGTTTGCAGATTCACCACGTAAAGTCGAGCTGTGCCAGCTGCGCTCTCGTAGCCGTTGCCAAACACGGCTACCCAAGTGCCGTCGGTCAACTGGCCGGTCTGCACATCAGTCAACACGTGCCCTAATTCGGTGAAGCCAGTCGTAGAACTGTTGATCTCCCACATGACGTCTGAGCCACTGAGGGCTGTGGGGGTTGTTTTGTCCACATTGATTGCAAACACTGATTTGGCACCGGCACCCGCTGTGCCCACTACCAGATTCTTCCAGGTGCCGCCGAGATAAGCGTCCGCCTCAACGGTCGGGCCATCCACAAAATACTGGTGCGTGTAGGCCTTGTCAGCCAGAGCATTGATTTTGGGCAAAACGGCGCGTGGTACGAAGCCGAAAACCTCGACACCGTCAGATTCGCGGAACGCATGCAGAATGCCGTCGTTGGCACCCACGAACAGCACACCCTGCGAGCGGGCAACCTTGCTGCTTCTGTAGCCGGCATAGGCCGTTGCGGCGGTGGCGCCCGTACCGCCCAGAAGACCATAGCCCATGTCCACGCCCGCCTTCACGAAGGCTGGCGCTGAGTTGACGATGTCGCCCAGGGTGCGCTCCCGCGAGCGGTACAGTCCCAGTCCCTTTGTGCCCTCGTTGCTGCGGTCGCCCCGCAGGTAGTCAATCAGTTCCGTCGTCACTGTGCCTGTCATGCTGGCTTTGACCGTGGTGGGCATGGCGGTAAATGTAAATAGCGGTGCTTTGGGCGAAGCCCCGGCCCCATCCCACACCACCAGGTTGCGTGACGCGTGCGCCGGAATGGTTGACACCGTCTCGCTGGTCTCCACCTGCCAGGCGGTGGTGGTTTCCCGGCCTGTATTGGGGTCGAGGTTTCTGGCTGTGATGTTGCCAGTCCAGACGCCCGTAGAGTAGTCCGGCGTGTACTTGCGCGTGCCACTGATCAGGTTGGCAGTGGACACCGCTACACCCGATTGCGACGACGACTGTTTGTCGACGTCGGCCATCATCTGGCCAATGGACGCTTTCAACGAGTCTGCATTGGTGGCACTGAGCAGTTGCCCCCGCCCGTTGATGGTGGCATGCCACATGTCGTCGATGGCAGTGGGCGTATTGCCTATGGGTAAAGGCCAGTTTGTAGTGGGGCCAGCAGTCAACGCAGCTTGGGTTGCGGGAGTTTGCGGCAAGGTACCGCTCAAGCCAAGGCCAATGGCGTAGAAGGACATGTTCTGCCAATAGGACTCATTGGGGCGTGCGCCGGTAACGGGTTTGACATTGTTGTCAAGGTCTGGTCGCAGGTCAGTGACCCAGTATTTGAAGGCAAGGTCCCCAAAGGTATCCGAAAAGGCGTCCGTGTAGGGACGAACCGGGGTGTACGCATAGGTCGCGCCGATGGGTCGGGGAATAGCTGATTTGGCGTTTCCATCCACATTGCCCGGGGCCCCACTGGGAAGCGGTGAGCCAGAAATAGCAGCCCAGCTGGGCGCGTTGTAATAGCCGTCCGTCATCAGCAATTGGTACGACCGGCGGCAAGTCGAGTGCGTGTTGACAGCGGTTGCCGATGAGGTTGCAGACCTGTTTGTGGTTGAGGTGGCAACAGACGACGATGTGGGGCTGGTGGCCCACGGGCCAGCGTTGTCCCGGCGTGTGAAATAAACGCCTACGGCATCGACGGATTGCAGTGTTGGCGTGGCTGAAGGCGTGCTGGAGTTATCAAAGCCGTACAACCAGGTCAGGAAGTTGCTTCGCACGGTGGTGTCATACAGTTGCACGCCGGATATCAGCCGCTTGTTGCTGCTGAGGTCACTCATCACACCCCAACCCAGCCGAAACGAAGGCCCCAGCGTCTGAAATGCCAGGCCAATGCCGGTTTTGGCCATGCGCATCCGGTTGCTGTGGTACGTCAACCAGTTTCCGTAGTTTTGCCGTTCCTCGTTCCAGCTGCAGCTCGTGGTGCTGGCCACGCAATCGGTGCGGGCAGTCCATTTCGGCAGAGTTGCAGTACCGCCGGTATTGGTGTTGGGATAGGCCAGCACGGTGGCGCCAGGGGCAAGCTCTGCCGCGCTGGGGGTGTAAGACGGGTTGTAGTAAGCGCCAATCGCATTGACCGACGTCGTGCTGTAACTGGTGTTGCTCACGGCGATGCCGACGTCTGCGACACCGAAACCGGTTCCGGCAACGCCGAACGGCTTGGCAAAGTACACCTTGATCGTGTAGGTGCCACTGGTGCCTTGCTCCGGTGCGTTCGCCTGGAAACAAGCAGAACCCCCTGCTTGCGGGTCACACAGCTGGTTGATCACATAGGCGTTGGTAGGCCCTGCAGCCTGCAAGGTGCCATCAGCATTGATCCTGCGCGCGTACAAGATCCTCGGGTCGTAATAAATCTTGTTGACACTGGGCGAGTAGCCCGCAAAGGTTTGTGTGCTGGGGCCGGGCCGTCCGCGGTAATCAGCAACGCCCCCATACTCGTAAAGAATCCCGTAATACATTGACCCTGAATCGTCCAGGTTGATCACAATATTGGGTTCAACCGACGCAGTACGGGTGAGCAGAGGCTCGGTCGAAATCACGGCAAAGCTGGGGCTGGTGCACAGGTTGATGGCGGCCAGCCCGGCAAGGGCGAGAATTTTCCAGAGACGCTTTTGAAGCATGAGAGTTCTCCTACTGAAGTTCAATGGTGGACTGAAGCCAGACTTCAGTCCCTACCGGCCGCACACGTGTTGTGGCTACCGCAAGGGCGGGTACCTCGGGGCCGAAGCCGCGGGCGGTGATGACATAAGAGGCCGTGCCGGCCACGGGTGCTGTACCCGTCAGTGACTCAACCATGCATTCGGGTGCCCGCTTGTAGGTGGTCATGGTCATGCCAGACTGATTGACCAGGCTCAACGGCAGCACATAGGTGGCTGTGGACGCGCTGTCCCATGTGGCGGTGCTTTGCCAGGCCACCGAGGTTGTGGCTCGCAAGATGTTGGCCTCAACCAGCGTGGTGGAATAGGTGGCTTCTGCGGATGTGGTGTCGCCACCAAGGACCCTGGACACCTTTGTCGCCGACGCTTCGCAGTGGCGCAGGGCAATTTCAGCTGCCTGGGTGGCCAGCTCGATGGTGCGCACGCTGCCTGAAATGGTTTCTGATGATGCCGCGCTGCGCATGCTGGTGACGGCCAGCAAAGACATGACCACCAGCAAGATCAGTGCAATGACCAGCACCACGCCTTGCTCTTTGCAAGGCTTGCCCGGCGTGTGCCGGGGTGCGGTGGGAGCACAGGCGCGGCGAGTGAGGGGTTTGTTCATGACGTTATCTTGAGAGGGGGTCATATTCGCCGGTTGCGCAGTACCACCGTCGTGGAGTAGGCGCGCCTGAGCCGCAGGTCAGTCGCGGCAACGGTTGTTCCCTGGCAATTGACATAACGGGCGGAAGCCGCATCGGGCGCAACGGCAGCTTCACTTCGCACGATCACGCAGATACGCACCGTCAGGACTTTGCCCCAGCGCGTTGCGTCGTCGGCCGGCGTAGTCGCCAGGGCATTGATATCAGCCGCTTCCAGATAGCCTGCCACCGTGGCTGTGGTGGCGGTGGTTGACGTACTTATCGTGCCGTAGGTAAATTGCATATCTTCAATGTTTTCCACCATAGGCTGCGTTGTGCCTGCGCCCCCGTTGCCCCTGCAATACAGGCTGGGCGACACGATAGAGGTGGATGTGCCGATGTAAAAGCGGTTGTCCGCGACTGCATAAGTGGCGGACGTGGCTGATGTGGGCGTGGTGGCTGGAAAGGTGGCGGTGATAACACTCAAACGATTGCCGAGGCAGTCGCTGGGCAAACCCGCACTGGTCGGCAGAGTGTTGTAGATATCGGCTTCGTAGTTCACCGCGATGGAATCAGGCAACGTGGTCGTGCCACTTGTGCAGGTAAGCGAGTCCAGCGTGGCGGTTGTGGTTATGTTGCTGAACTTGCCGTCGCAGCCGCGAATGCTGAAGGCCGACAATGTGAATGTGCCAGGCGAGGTTGTGAATGTCGTAGTGCCATAGACCGGGTTGCGTCGTGAGGCAAAGACGCGGTCTGCCTGCCCGGGGTTGGTGCCCGCCATGCGAAGCTGCTGGGTGAGGATGCTCAGAGCGGCTTGCCCGTCTTCGTTCATCCGGACCTGGGCTTCGCTGGTTTTACCTGCATTCGAGGCGCCCAGGTAGGCTGAAAATGCGGCCACGGCGATGATGAGGCCAATGGTCAATGAGACCATCAGCTCAATCAGCGAAAAACCTTTGCTGCGGTAGCGGCGCAGCGGATGTTGACTGCGCGTCATAACTTGAACCTCAGGTACAGGCAGCGGGGAGCGGGATTGGTAAATGACCCGGTGACCTCGGTGGGGCAATTGTCCGAGGTTGCCGCGTTCAGCGTAGAGGCCGTACTGGGCTCCTGCCAGACAATCCATAAATTGCCATACGACGCACTGGTACACAGCACAACGTCACATTTCATGATCATGCCTCCGGCGGGCAGGGCCGCGCGGGCCGCCCTTTTGGTGGCTGCGTTGTCCATGGCTGCCAGAGCGGCCACCGTGCAGTCTGGATAAGTGCAGTCGTTCAACGACAGCGCCGTGTTGCTGCCGTCATAACTCAATGAGGCCGTGTAGTTGTCGCTGGCAAAGCCCGTGGCGTTGGCGCGAATGCGCTCAACATGGGCCGACGCCAGGCTGGCGGCGGTGGCCCGGTAGGCCGACAGTTTGGGGGCCTGAACAGAGTAAGACAACATGGCCCCGAGCGCCAGC
>JANOAP010000381.1:0-1616 GCA_031411175.1 Rhodoferax sp.
GAGCCGCTGGACATCATGGACGAAATTGAGCGCGAACTCGGCATGCCCTGTGTGCCCATGACCTGGCCGGTGGGCCAGGGCAAGACTTTTGGCGGCATCATCAACCTGCGCACCCAGGCGATGACGGTGTTTGAGCCCGGCAGCGACCGCGGCCCCAAAGACTTCACCACCATTCCGCTGAGCGATCAAGCCACCTTGCTCAAGCGTTTTGGCCACGAGTTTGAGACCGCCATGGAGAGCATGGAGCTGGCCACCGGTGCGTCCCCCACCTGGGACCACGCGGCCTTTTTGGCGGGCAAACAGACCCCGGTGTTTTTTGGCTCTGGCGTGAATAACTTTGGTGTGATGGAGGTGCTGGACGCGCTGGTGGACCTGGCCCCATCGCCCCAGCCTCGCATCAGCTCGCTGGTCGTCAGCAAACAACCGGTGCTGAAAGAGGTGCGGCCTGAAGACAACGCCTTTTCGGGCGTGGTGTTCAAGGTGCAGGCCAATATGGACCCATCGCACCGTGACCGCATTGCCTTTGTGCGCATGGCCTCGGGCAAATACACACCGGGCATGAAGCTCAAGGTCATGCGCACCGCCAAAGAGCTGCGGCCGACCAGCGTGGTCACCTTCATGAGCCAGCGCCGCGAGGCGGTGGAAGAAGCCTACGCGGGCGACATTGTGGGCTTTACCACGCACGGCGGCGTGCAGTTGGGTGACACCATCACCGATGGCACGGTGGCCTTGCAGTTCACCGGCCTGCCCTTTTTTGCGCCCGAACTCTTCATGACTGTAGTGCTGAAAAATCCGCTGCGCACCAAACAGTTGCAGCAGGGCCTGGCGCAACTGGGTGAAGAAGGCGCGATCCAGGTGTTTCGCCCCGAGGTAGGCGGCAACATGCTGCTGGGTGCCGTGGGCCAATTGCAGTTTGAAGTGGTGCAACACCGCCTGAAAGGCGAATACGATGCCGACATCCGTCTGGAAGGCAGCCAGTTCACCGGTGCGCGCTGGATCACCGCCGACACCCCGGCCGAGCTGAAAACCTTTTGTGAGGCCTACCCTATGCGCATGGCGCGCGATGCAGCCAACACCCTGGCTTACCTGACCACCTCGCAGTACGACGTGCGGCTGGCGCAGGAGCGGTTCCCCAAAATCCACTTCCACCCGCTGCGCGAACACGCGGGGCTGGCGCTACAGAACACGTGAAGCCCCCACGCTTGTCATTGCATGTACTGCGCTGCCCCCCAAGAGGGCGAATTCTCCTTGGGGCGGCCCAGCGGAGAATTTCATGAAGCCCCTGTCAGACTGGCCTGACACAGACCGGCGCCAGATCATTGGCGTCTTCACCGACATTGACGACACACTGACCACTGATGGGGCCATCACCCCTGATGCTGTGCAGGCGCTGGGCGCGCTGAAGGCGGCTGGGCTGCACGTGATTGCCATCACAGGGCGGCCTGTAGGCTGGAGCATCCCGTTTGCACAGGGCGATTTGGCAAGGGGCGTTGCACCATGGCCCGTGGATGCCATCGTCGCTGAAAACGGCGCGGTGGCCATTTTTACGAAACAAAATGGCCCGCAGACCCCACCAGATAAGCCAAATCCGCTATCAAAACTATATCAACAGGATG
>JANOAP010000382.1:0-7508 GCA_031411175.1 Rhodoferax sp.
TAGTTGCCCAGGCCGGCCTTATAGCGCTGCACGGCAATCTCGAAGGCGTGCTCGGCGGCCTCTTGCGCGGCCTTCTGCTGCACCTGCTGGCGCGCCACCGATGACACCGAAACGAGCTGGTCTGCGGCATCGTGAATCGCGTCGATCACCGTGGCGTTGTAGCTTTCCACCGCGGCGTCGTAGTCTGCCGTTTTGCCGGTCAAATTGGCACGCAGGCGACCGCCCTCAAATAAGGGCAGGCGCAGGGCCGGGCCCACGCTCCATTGCCCGCTGCCAGAATCCAGCAGGCGATCCAGCCCGATGCTGGAGAAGCCCGCAAAGGCCGTGAGGTTGATGTTGGGGTAGAACTGTGTTTTGGCATTGCGCACGTCTTGCCGGGCAGCCTCCACGCGCCAGCGGGCGGCTGTGATGTCAGCACGGCGGCCCAGCAGATCAGCAGGCATCGCGGTCACTGGAACTACTATTTTTATAGCTGACAAAGCATGTTCTACGGGGGCTACAGCCCGATTAGGCTCCCCTGCCAGAGCTGCGAGCGCATTGTGGGCCAGCTTTTGCTGCTCTTGCAAGGCCTCAATCTGCTGGCGTATTTCAGGCAGAGAGCCTTCGCTTTGCCGGAGTTCAAGCCGTGTGTCCAGCCCGGCGTTGACGCGGTCGCGCACCAGGCTCAGCGTTTCTTCGCGCTGGGCCAGGGTGCGGCGTGCCACCGTCAGCTGGTCACTCAGGCGAAGCCCCTGAAAGTAGGTGCGCGCCACGTTGGTGGCCAGCAGAATGCGGGCAGCCTGGGCATCGGCCTCGGCAGCACGAACGGTGCCCACGGCTGCATCCAGTGCAGCGCGATTTTTGCCAAAAAAATCGAACTCCCAGCTAGCGCTGAGTTGCAGCGTTCCGGTGTCGCGCTCGGAACCGCCCAGCGGCGCCGGTACCGCGCCGTTGCGGGTGTAAAGCTGGCGCATGAGATCAAGCCCGCCGTTGACCTGTGGCAGCAAGGCTGCATCGGCCACTTCAGTCACGGCCCGCGCACGCGTCAGCCGCGACCGCACCAGTTTGAGACTGGGGTTGTTGGCGGTGGCCTGGGCGATGAGGCTGTTCAGCTGCTCATCGCCAAAGGCGCGCCACCACTCTGGCGCGATGGTGGTGTCGGTGGCGCTGGCGGTGGTGGGCAAGTCGAACGAGGTGGCGTCACGCAGCTGCGCGGTGGGTTCAATGCCTGCCATGTTTGCGCAGGCCGCAACTGCCAGCAGCATGGCGGCTATGGCGGTTATTCGCAGGGGCGTGTGAAGCCGACCCATGGCAGGGCGAGGCCGATCAGGGGAAATCATCATGATGAAAATTGAGAAGGGTTGGAGCCAGCATTGGGAACGGTGGCCGTAGCACTGGCAGTGGCACTGACATTGGCCTCGATGGCCAGCGCGTTTTGCATGATGCGACTCAGGAAGTCATTGAGCAGGACAAACTCGGTCGCAGAAAAACCGGCCAGGTTGGCGTTTTGCACCCGGCTCAAAACGGCAGGGATGGTCTTGGCTGCGTCATGCCCCGCTGGTGTGAGTTCAAGGTTCACCACGCGGCGGTCTTGTGATGAGCGCACGCGCTTGCACAGGCCCTTGGCTTCGATACGGTCCAGCAGACGCGTCATGGCACCGGCATCAAGCTCGCATTCACGGGCCAGCTCGGCCACTGTGGTGGCGCAACCGATATGCAGCTTGAACAAGGGCACCCACTGGGCGTTGGTGAGATCGCTGACGACGAGCTGGCGCTCCACCTGCTGGCCCACCATCGTCACGATGCGGCGCATCATGTAGCCCACGCTTTCAACGTTGCCGTAGCTCTCTTCCCGGTAGAAATCGACCGGTACTGGCATGTCAGCCGGTACGGTGGACGTTGACTTGGAATTCATGCGAAGAATAATACATGCTTAGGCAATTATTGTCAAGGCTGTCTTTGCAGTGGCATTTAATAATCGCTACACTTGGTCCATGAGCACTGAAAGACCCAAATCCACCAACCCCAAGTCGCTGGGCGGCCTGGTGCCGTTTTTGCGGCCCTACTGGGGCCGCATTGCCCTTGCCATCGCGTTTCTGGTGCTGGCGGCACTGGCCACCCTGGCCTTTCCGCTGGCGCTGCGCAGCTTGATCGACGGAGGGCTGATCAAGACCGACAAGGGCGAACAGGTGATGGCCATGCGCGAGCACTTTGCCGAGCTGTTTGCTGTGGCCGTTGCGCTGGGGCTGTTCTCAGCCGCGCGCTTCTACATGGTGAGCTGGCTGGGCGAGCGCGTTACAGCAGATCTGCGCAACGCGGTTTACAGCCACGTGCTGCACCAAAGCCCCGAGTTTTTTGAGTCCACACAGACCGGCGAAGTGCTGTCACGCCTCACCGCAGACACGACTCTGGTGCAAACCGTGGTGGGTTCGTCGCTGTCGATGGGTCTGCGCAACCTGGTGATGGGCATCGGTGCCCTGGCCATGCTGGTCTGGACAAATCCCTATGTAATGACCCAGGTGCTGGGCGTGCTGATTTTGATTGTTCTGCCCAGCCTGTGGTTTGGGCGGCGCGTGCGCAAGCTGTCGCGCGCCAGCCAGGACCGCATTGCCGACTCCAGCGCCATCGCCGCCGAAGTGCTCAACGCCATTCCCGTGGTACAGAGCTACACCGCAGAAGCGGCGGAGTCCACGCGATTCGATGCATCAACCGACAACGCTTTCAAGACGGCGGTGCGCCGTTCCAAGGCGCGGGCTGTGCTGGTGGCCTTCATCATCATTGCCACCTCGGCGGCATTGTTGTGGGGCTTGTACCAGGGCACCCAGGCCGTGATGGCCGGGCGCATCAGCGCGGGGCATCTGGGGCAAACCGTGGTGTTCGTGATCATTGTGGCCAGCGCCTTCGCGGTGCTGGGTGAGGTCTACGGCGATCTGCTGCGTGCGGCGGGTGCCACCGAGCGGCTGATGGAGCTGCTGCATGGCGAGTCGCCCATCAAATCCCCGGTGCGCCCTGTGGCACTGCCGAACGTGGTCTCGGGCAGTGCGGTCAATTTCAGCCATGTGAATTTTCATTACCCATCACGCCCGGCGCAGGCGGCGTTGAGCGACTTCACTTTGGCCGTGGCACCTGGTGAAACAGTTGCCTTGGTAGGGCCCAGCGGGGCAGGCAAGAGCACCGTGTTTCAGTTGTTGCTGCGGTTTTATGACCCGGACGCCGGCAGCAGCCAGATTGAACTGGACGGTGTGTCCACCCGCAGCATCGCGTTACGGGACCTGCGCCAGCGCATCGGCATCGTGCCGCAGGATGCTGTCATTTTCTCAACCAGCGCGATGGAGAACATCCGATACGGTAAGCCCGGTGCCACTAACGCAGAAGTGCATGCGGCAGCAAAGGCCGCATTTGCGCATGAATTCATCACGGCCCTGCCAGAAGGCTATGACACCTTTCTGGGTGAGCGCGGCGTACGCCTGAGCGGCGGCCAGCGCCAACGCATCTCGATTGCCCGCGCCATGCTGAAAAACCCACCGCTTTTACTGCTGGACGAAGCCACCAGCGCGCTGGACGCCGAAAGTGAACGCATGGTGCAGGCCGCGCTGGAGTCTGCCATGCAGGGGCGCACAACGCTGGTGATTGCACACCGGCTCGCCACCGTGCAGCAGGCTGACCGCATCATCGTGCTGGACCAGGCCCGAATCGTTGAACAGGGCACGCACCATGAGCTGGTGGCACGCGGCGGCGTGTATGCCCGCCTAGCGGCCCTGCAATTCTCGAATTGACGGCGCCCGTCCATTGCGTCGGCCCCGAGCCGGACTATCATGTGCTTGCAAACACGCCAGACATCACGCGAGAGCGAGGCCAATGCATGAAAAACTCAATGCATGAAATTGACGAGCGCACCAACCTGACCAGCAACAGCAAGTTTGAGCTGCTGCTGTTTCGCCTGGGTGAAGCGCCTGGCACAGATCGCCACGAACTGTTTGGCATCAATGTGTTCAAGGTGCGCGAAATCATGGTCATGCCGACTGTCACCGCCATGGCCAACTCGCCACCCAACGTGATGGGCGTGGCGGATATTCGCGGCCAGATCATCCCCGTCATCAATCTGCCCGCCGTGGTGGGCTGCAACCCGACCAAGGGCCTGAGCATTCTGATGGTGACCGAGTTTGCGCGCACCACGCAGGCGTTTGCCGTGGAGGAAGTCGACGAAATTGTTCGACTCGAGTGGAAGCAGTTGCTGTCTGCGGAAGGCAATGGCGGAGGCCTGGTCACCAGCATTGCGCGGCTTGACGGCAACGCAGACAACACGCGGCTGGCGCAGGTGCTGGATGTCGAGCAGATCCTGCGCAATGTAATGCCCGCCGGGCCGACAGATATCAGCGCTTCCAGCGTGGGGCCGCAACTTAAGTTGCCACCAGGCACCATCATCATGGCAGCCGACGACTCCGGCACCGCGCGCATGATGATTGAGCAGGGCCTCCAGGCCATGGGTGCGCCCTATTTCATGGCCAAGACCGGCAAGGAAGTCTGGGATCGCCTGCAGGCCATGTCTGCACAGGCCCAGACAGAGGGCAAAACCATCAAGGACAAGGTCGCCCTGGTGCTGACCGATCTTGAGATGCCCGAAATGGACGGCTTCACGCTGACGCGCAGCATCAAGCAGGACAAACACCTGAAATCGCTGCCGGTGATCATCCACTCATCGCTCTCGGGCAGCGCCAACGAAGGGCATGTGAAGAGCGTGGGTGCCGATGCCTATATTGCCAAGTTTGCGGTCGAAGAACTCGCCAACACCATCCGGGAAGTCCTGGCGCGCTGATCACGTCCACGCGGCCGGCGAAACATGGTTATGCATTTTATGCATTAAGTTGGAAATTAGCGGCCTTGGACATATTGCAGCCTTGGTTCTAAGCTTGCGCCATTCACTCCACAAGGAAGGCGTTTTTCATGGTTCCCGCATCAACTTCAGCCCTACCGTCTTACCTCCAGGCCGACAAACTCGGTCCCTGGGGAATTTACCTGCAGCAGGTCGACCGTGTTGTGCCTTACCTGGGCCATCTGGCCCGGTGGGCTGATACCCTGAGGCGGCCCAAGCGCGCACTGATTGTGGACGTGCCCATCCAGATGGACAACGGCACCATCGCCCACTTTGAGGGCTACCGCGTGCAGCACAACACCTCACGCGGTCCGGGCAAAGGCGGCGTGCGGTTTCACCAGGACGTCACCTTGTCGGAAGTGATGGCACTGTCGGCCTGGATGTCGATCAAGAACGCCGCCGTCAACGTGCCTTACGGTGGTGCCAAGGGCGGCATTCGCGTGGACCCCAAGACCTTGTCCATGGGGGAGCTGGAGCGCATGACGCGCCGCTACACCAGCGAGATCGGCATCATCATTGGCCCCACCAAGGACATCCCCGCGCCAGACGTCAACACCAACGAGCAGATCATGGCCTGGATGATGGACACCTATTCGATGAACGAGGGTGCAACGGCCACGGGTGTGGTGACCGGCAAACCGATTGACTTGGGCGGCTCGCTGGGCCGACGCGACGCGACCGGACGCGGCGTGTTCACCGTGGGCACTGAAGCCGCAAAGCACATGGGCCTGGACATCAGCACCGCGCGGGTTGCCGTGCAGGGCTTTGGCAATGTGGGTGGCGTGGCGGGCCGGTTGTTTGCGGAGGCTGGCGCACGCATCGTGGCAGTGCAGGACCACGGCGGCACGATTTACAAGGCCGCCGGGCTGGATGTGCCCGCATTGCTGGCCCATGTGGCCAGGGTCGGCAGCGTGGCCGGGTTTGCGCAGGCAGAAATCATCCCCAATGAGCAGTTTTGGGAAGTGGACTGCGACATCCTGATTCCCGCCGCGCTGGAGCAGCAGATTACCGAAGCCAATGCCCCACACATCAAGGCAAAGATGATTATCGAAGGGGCCAACGGCCCAACCACCCCGGCAGCCGACGATATCCTGCAGGATCGCGGTGTTCTGGTGTTACCTGATGTGATTGCCAATGCCGGTGGCGTGACGGTGAGCTACTTTGAGTGGGTACAGGATTTTTCAAGCTTCTTCTGGAGCGAGGATGAAATCAACGCCCGCCTGGTGCGCATCATGAAGGAGGCATTTGCCGGCGTATGGCAGGTGGCGCAGGACAACAAGGTCAGCCTGCGCACCGCCACCTTCATCGTGGCATGCAAGCGCATCCTGCACGCGCGCGAGTTGCGGGGTCTGTACCCCTGAAACCAGAGGGAATTACTGAATCGGCCCCTTGAGGGCATCAGGCACAAACAGGGGCATGACTGCGATGCCCTCCTCGATCAGCGCTTGCGTTTCATCGGCGGAGGCTTTGCCGCGAATGCCCCGCTCTTTGGTTTCGCCGTAGTGGATCTTGCGGGCCTCTTCCGCGAATTGGTCACCGACGTCGTCGGTGTTGTCCATGATGCGCTTGGCCACCGCCATCCAGGCACTGACCAGGGCGGCGTCTACGGGTGGCCCGGCCACCAGCGCCTGTTTCGCAGGTACCGCTTCTTCGCCTGAATTTTCGTTCGAATGCTTGTCGGGCCTTTCCCGCGAATTGCCCAGGTTGAGACGCGGTGCACTCAACCGTTTTGAAATGCTGGCATCGCCGCACAGCGGGCATTGCACGAGGCCACGGCTCAGTTGGTCCTGAAAATCGTCTTCAGAACCAAACCAGCCCTCAAATACATGCTGGTGTTCACATTGCAGATCCAGAACCTTCATGGCGCGATTATCAGACCAAGCCAGATCAGTTGTGGTGTTTGAAAAGATACCGGTAAACGAAACCGGGAAATGCAAACGTGATGAACAGCGCCACGGTGATGGCGTAAAACTCCCAGGTCTGCGGGGCAATCTGCCCTACTCGCTGTTCAAGCACCAGACCCAGGCCGCCTGCCAGAAAGTAGAACACCAGCAACTCGGCCAGGCGCAGCCAGGGTGTCTTGGGTTTGGACAAGGTCATCACGGCCATGAGGCGATGATTGACGAAGGGCAGGTTCGCAGCGCACAGCGCCGCCAATACCAAAACCCAGACAGAAACGGTTTGAGACACAGGTAGTTAAAAGGACTAGCGTGCGCAAGCCACTCAGGTGCGCAGCATCGCCAAAACCGCATTGGCGCATAAGGACATGAGCCCACCTGGCACGATGCCCAGAATCAGCACCAGCGCCCCGTTGATGGAAAGCACCATGCGAACGTCCATGGGTGCAGACACGGTGCTGGCGGTGATGGGCTCGTCAAAGTACATCACTTTGACAACGCGAAGGTAGTAAAACGCACCAATCAGCGACATCATCACGGCAAACACAGCCAGCCCGATGTGCACAGCCTGACCTGATGCAATCAGCGATTGCAACACCGACAGCTTGGCGTAGAAGCCCACCATCGGGGGAATACCTGCCAGGGAAAACAGGCAAACGGCCATGACCGCCGCATAGAGCGGGCTGCGCTGATTGAGACCCGCAAAGTCAGAAATCTCTTCGCTTTCAAAGCCATCACGGGCCAGCAGCAAAATGACG
>JANOAP010000383.1:0-5414 GCA_031411175.1 Rhodoferax sp.
GGTGTCGAGGCGGCGCGTGAGTGTGGCGGCGTCGAGCCATTCACTGGCCACTTGCGTCAGGCCCGCTTCAAATTCGGCCAGGCGGTCGTCCTGCACGGTGCAGCCGGCCGCCATGGCATGGCCGCCAAAGCGCAACAACACGCCGGGGTGGCGTTTGGCCACCAGATCCAGCGCGTCACGCAAATGGAAACCGGCGATCGAACGGCCCGAACCCTTGAGCTCGTGTTCTTTGCCCGGCGCTTTGCTCTGCGCGAAGACGAAAGCCGGGCGGTGCATCTTGTCTTTGAGCCGCGAGGCGACGATGCCCACCACGCCCTCGTGAAACGCGGCGTCAAACACACACACAGCGGGCGGCGGTGTGGCGGTTTCGTCAAACAGTGACTCGGCAATGTTCATGGCCTGCTCGCGCATGTCGCCCTCAATCTCGCGGCGCTGGCGGTTGATGCCATCCAGCGTTTTGGCGAGTTCGTCAGCACGGGCGGCATCGTCGGTCAGCAGGCATTCAATGCCCAGCGTCATGTCGGCCAGACGGCCTGCCGCGTTGATGCGTGGCCCCAGGGCGAAGCCGAAGTCAAAGGTGGTGGCCGCCTTGGCCACACGCCCCGACGCTATGAAAAGACTAGCTAGCCCAGCAGGCAGTGCCGACGCTCGCACGCGCTTTAGTCCCTGAGCGACAAGACGGCGGTTGTTGGGGTCGAGCTTGACGACATCGGCTACGGTGCCCAGGGCGACCAGAGGAAGCAGTCCATCCAGCTTCGGTTGATGGGTCGCCTTAAAAACGCCCCGCGCCCTCAGCTCCGCCCGCAGCGCCAGCAGCACATAAAACATCACGCCCACACCGGCAATCGACTTGCTCTCAAAGCCGCAGCCCGGCTGGTTGGGGTTGACGATCACATCCGCATCGGGCAGCACGATCTGGCCGTTGATCAGGGCGGGCAGATGGTGGTCCGTCACCAGCACCTGTAAGCCTAAAGCGCGCGCCTTGGCCACGCCCTCCATGCTGGCAATGCCGTTGTCCACGGTGATCAGCACGTCGGCCCCGCTGTCTTTCACGCGTTGCGAGATGGGTGCCGTCAGGCCATAGCCGTCCACCACGCGGTCGGGCACGATGTAGCTCACGTGTTTTGCGCCCAGCAGCCGCAGGCCGCGCAGGCCCACGGCGCAGGCGGTGGCACCGTCACAGTCGTAGTCGGCCACGATGCACAGTTTTTTGTCTTGGGCGATGGCATTGGCCAGCAGCACGGCGGCCTCATGGGTGCCTTTCATCGAAGCTGGGGGCAGCAGCAGCGCCAGGCCATCGTCAAGTTCAGCCTTGCTTTGCACACCGCGCGCAGCGTACAGGCGCGCCAGCAGCGGGTGAATGCCAGCCTGCTCCAGCGCCCACACGGCACGGGGGGGGATGTCACGCGCTACTATTCTCATAGCTTCTCAAGCACGTTATTCGGGGGCTGGTGGCCGATTTGGCTGGTGAATCCGTGCCAAAGCCGCCCCAGGGCATTACGGGGCCGCGCCTCATAGGTCTGGCTGCTGCGTTCTCCACACAGGGTGAGCGTGACAGGCTCGCGGCCACTAAGGGCATTGAGCAGCGTGGCGCATTCCGTCGCATCCAGCTGATGCCATGCCTGCGCCCAGGCGCTCCAGTCGTCGCGCATGGCGGCATCACGCAAGGCGGGCGGCGCGATGACCGGTGATGGCGGCGTGCGCCAGGTGGCCGCTTGGGCGGGATGTTGAACAGGCTGCTTGGCGGGTAAGGCCCCTGTGCCACTGACCCAGAAGGAGTTGACCGCCAGCAGGCCCTGGTCTGTGCGTGCGTCGGTTAGAGCGTGGGTGTAGAGCAGCATTTGCATCTCCTGCTGCAGGCGGCGCAGGTTTTTGGTGGCATCGCCTTTGGGTATCCAGTCATCCACCCTGGCACCCACCGCCCGGTAGGGCGAGGCTGTGGCCAGGCCCGCAAAAACTGCGCCCCGTGCCAGCCAGCGCGTGGGTGTGTCGTACAGCAGCACAATGCCATCTTCCGCAAAGTAGGGCTGCATGGCGGCCAGCAGGGCGCGCGATTCGTCCTCCAGCAGGCTCAGCGCAAGGGGGGGAATCATGGTGATGTGGTTGGTCTGCACGGCCCAATGGCAGGGTGTGATGACGGCCCACGACTCACCCGTGGCTACCGTGTCTACAACGAGCCCAGCCTGCGCCGCGTGCCACGCACCCCAGGGCAATTGCCCGTCGGGCGTAACGCCAGGCGTATGGATGCCAAAGGCAGCGCCCAGTGCCCGCTCGTGCGGCGGGATCAGCGTGTTTTCATCAGGGTTGTCGGCGGAGGCCAGTGTCAATTGGCGAAGCAGCTTGCCCAGGTTGGGTAATTTCAAGGTGGCAAGCGCTTGCTGGCAGCCAGCAGACTGGCTGGATGCATACGGAATCAGGAGGTGCATGGGGTGATTGTCGGGGAATGAGGGAGTCCCCTCTGGTGAATTCAGGTAACCCCTTCGGTAGTGGACAATCTCTCCAATGCAATTTCCCTACGAACTCACCTTGGGCTGGCGCTACACGCGTGCCAGCCGGGGCACGCGCCGCAATGGCTTTATCTCGTTCATTTCGGGGGTATCCATGCTGGGCATTGCGCTGGGGGTGGCGGCACTCATCATCGTGCTCAGCGTGATGAATGGCTTTCAGAAAGAGGTGACCAGCCGCATGCTCAGCGTGATCTCGCACATCGAAGTGTTTTCCCCTGATGGCGCGGCGCTGCCCGATGTGGCGCTGACCTTGTCCCAGGCCAAGGCCAACCCGCAGGTGGTTGGTGCGGCACCTTTCATCGGCGCACAGGCTCTGCTGGGGCGGGGTGACGACATCAAGGGCGCGCTGGTGCGCGGCATCGACCCGGTGCGCGAACCCGAGGTCACCGACCTGGCCGCTGCACTGAAAGACAGCACGCTGGCCAAACTCATGCCGGGCCAGTTCGGCATCGTTTTGGGTGGCGAACTGGCGCGCTCCATGGGTGTGCGCGTGGGCGACCCGGTGACGCTGATTGCGCCCAGCGGCCAGGTGTCACCCGCTGGCGTGGTGCCGCGCCTGAAGCAGATGACCGTGGTGGGCCTGTTTGATTCGGGCCATTACGAATACGACGCGGGCCTGGCGATGATTCACATCGACGATGCCGCCAAAATATTCCGGCTGGAAGGCCCCACCGGCATTCGCCTGAAGCTCAAGGATTTGCAAAAGGCGCGCGAGGTGGCCACTGAGCTGGGGGGCAGCCTCACTGGGCAGTTTTTGATTCGTGACTGGACGCGCCAAAACCGCACCTGGTTTGCGGCCGTGCAGCTGGAAAAACGCATGATGTTCATTATCCTCACGCTGATCGTGGCGGTGGCTGCGTTCAACCTGGTGAGTACGCTGGTGATGACGGTGACCGACAAGCGCGCTGATATTGCCATTTTGCGCACCCTGGGGGCCAGCCCCGGCAGCATCATGGGCATTTTTGTGGTGCAGGGCGCGATGGTGGGGGTGATTGGCACGCTGGCGGGCCTGGCGCTGGGCTTGGGTATTGCGCTCAACATCGACGTGATCGTGCCCGCGCTGGAGCGGCTGCTGAGTGCGAGCTTTCTGCCCAAAGACATCTACCTGATCAGCCGTATGCCCAGCGACCCGCAGCAGGGCGACATTGTGCCGATTGCCGTGATCTCGCTGGTGCTGGCGTTTGTGGCCACCATTTACCCGAGCTGGCACGCCAGCCGGGTGAATCCCGCAGAGGCTTTGCGCTATGAGTGATGTTGTGTTGTCCGCCACGGGCCTGACCAAGCGCTTCACCGAAGGCCGCCTGGATGTCACCGTGCTCCAAGGCGTTGACCTGACGGTGCGGGCCGGTGAAACCATTGCCATCGTCGGCGCTTCAGGTTCTGGCAAAAGCACGCTGCTGCATTTGCTGGGCGGGCTGGATGCGCCTACCAGCGGGCAGGTTGTCTTGAAAGGGCAAAACCTGGCCCAACAAGCGGCGGCAGAGCAGGGTCGCCTGCGCAACCAGTACCTGGGTTTTGTCTACCAGTTTCACCACCTATTGCCCGAGTTCACGGCGCTGGACAATGTCGCGATGCCCCTATGGATCAGGCGGCTAGCCCCCGCAGAATGTGCGCAGATAGCTACTAAAATGCTAGCGCTTGTGGGCCTGCAAGACCGCTTGCACCACCGCCCCGCCGAGCTGTCGGGTGGCGAGCGCCAGCGCGTGGCGATTGCCCGTGCGCTGGTGACGCAACCCGCGTGCGTGCTGGCCGATGAACCCACCGGCAACCTGGACCGTGGCACGGCAGACGGCGTGTTTGAGCTGATGCTGCAACTGGCCCGGGAGCAGGGCACGGCCTTTGTGCTGGTCACCCATGACCAGGCCCTGGCCGCGCGCTGCCAGCGCCAGATGCAACTGGTGCAGGGGACATTGACTGAGACCGCAACGGCTTAAACGGAATACGCGAACAATCCTTGTTGCGATATCCTTTATTTATTTGACGATTTGACCTGACGACTCTATGACCCAGCGCGGATTCACTACGACAACAGTCCATGCAGACCAACACTTCGGTGTGGAGCATGGCGGCATTCACAAACCCATTCACACCTCGGTGCAATACGGCTACGAGCGTGTAGAAGACCTCATTGGTGTGTTTCAGGGCACGATCAAGGGCGGCTACAACTATGCCCGCCAGGGGACACCCACCACAGCCGCGCTGGAGTCCAAAATCACGCTGATGGAGCAGGGCCTGGGCACGGTCAGTTTTGCCACCGGCATGGCGGCTATCACCGCCACCTTTTTGACACTGCTCAAGGCGGGCGACCACCTGGTGTGCAGCCAGTTTGTCTTTGGCAATACCAACAGCCTGCTGGGCACGTTGAGAGACCTGGGCATCAGTGTCACCACGGTCGACGCCACGCAGGTCAGCCACGTGGCTGCTGCCATCCAGCCCAATACGCGCATGGTGTTTGTGGAAACCATTGCCAACCCCGGCACGCAAATCCCTGATCTCGCGCCCATTGGCCAACTGTGCGCAGACCAAGGCCTGGTCTACGTGGTGGACAACACCATCACCTCGCCCCTGCTGTTTCGCCCCAGCACGGTGAGGGCCAGCCTGGTGATCAACTCACTCACCAAAACCATTGCGGGCCATGGCTCTGCCCTGGGTGGCGCGGTGACTGATACAGGCCTGTTCAACTGGGAGCAATACCCCAACATTTTTACCAACTACCGCAAGGGCGATCCGCGCCAGTGGGGCTTGCAGCAAATCCGCAAAAAAGGCCTGCGCGACATGGGCGGAACGCTGTCCAGCGAACACGCGCATCAGATCAGTGTGGGGGCGGAAACCCTGGCTCTGCGTGTGGCGCAGACCAGCGCCAGCGCCTTGCAACTGGCACGGTTTCTGGAAGCACACACTGCCGTC
>JANOAP010000384.1:0-2246 GCA_031411175.1 Rhodoferax sp.
CCCGGTCAACATCACCAACGGCCCCAAAGGCATCAACCAGATTGACTCCATCAAGTTTTTTGGGTTTGACCTGGGCAAGACCCACAATTTTTTCGGGTTGGAATTTAAAAGCGTCTCGATGTACTACTACCTGTTCCTCGCATTGGTGGTGGTCAGTGTGGTGATCTGCCACCGGCTTGAATTGTCACGCGTCGGCCGCGCCTGGATGGCCATCCGTGAAGACGAAATTGCCGCCAAGGCCATGGGTATCAACACGCGCAACCTGAAGCTGTTGGCGTTTGGCATGGGTGCCACGTTTGGCGGTGTATCGGGCGCCATGTTTGCCGCATTTCAGGGCTTTATTTCCCCCGAGTCGTTCAGTCTGATGGAGTCGGTGATGATCGTCGCCATGGTGGTGCTGGGCGGCATTGGGCACTTGCCGGGTGTCATTCTGGGTGCCGTGCTGTTGTCTGCCCTGCCGGAAGTGCTGCGCTACGTGGCCGGGCCGCTGCAGGCCATGACCGATGGGCGGCTCGACTCGGCCATCCTGCGGCAGTTCCTGATTGCGGTGGCCATGATCAGCATCATGTTGCTGCGCCCCCGGGGTCTGTGGCCGTCGCCAGACCACGGCAAGTCGCTACAGAACCTGAAGTAAGGGGAACGACATGGCAGATACCAACACAGATGTCGTTCTTAACGTCAAGGGCGTTTCCAAGCGCTTTGGTGGCTTGCAGGCGCTGAGCGATGTAGGCATCAACATCAAGCGCGGCCAGGTCTATGGGCTGATCGGCCCCAACGGCGCAGGCAAGACCACGTTCTTTAACGTGCTGACGGGCTTGTATACGCCAGACAGCGGCAGTTTCGAGCTGGCGGGCAAGCCGTATCAACCCACGGCGGTGCATCTGGTCGCCAAGGCGGGCATTGCGCGCACGTTTCAGAACATTCGCCTGTTTGCTGAAATGACTGCGCTGGAAAACGTGATGGTGGGCCGCCACATCCGCACAAACTCGGGCCTGCTGGGTGCGATTTTCCGCACGCCGGGTTTCAAGGCTGAAGAAGCGGCCATCGCCAAGCGCGCACAAGAGCTGCTGGACTACGTGGGCATTGGCAAGTTTGCCGACTACAAGGCGCGTACCCTGAGTTATGGCGATCAGCGCCGCCTGGAGATTGCCCGTGCCTTGGCCACCGACCCGCAACTCATCGCGCTGGACGAGCCTGCCGCCGGCATGAACGCCACAGAAAAGGTGATGCTGCGCGAGCTGATTGACCGCATCCGCAAAGACAACCGCACCATTTTGCTCATCGAACATGACGTGAAGCTGGTGATGGGCCTGTGTGACCGCGTGACGGTGCTCGACTACGGCAAACAGATTGCCGAAGGCACGCCCGCCGATGTGCAGCGCAATGAAAAGGTGATCGAGGCCTACCTTGGCACCGGTGGCCACTGACCTCCCTAAAGTGTTGAGGACAGAGCTAAAGATCTGTCCCGCAATTTTCAGGAAAAAACAATGACAACAAACAAGACTTTGCTGAAAGTGACCGGCCTCAAGGTGGCCTATGGTGGCATTCAGGCCGTGAAAGGTGTTGACTTCGAAGTGAACGAGGGCGAACTGGTCTCGCTCATCGGCTCCAATGGTGCGGGTAAGACCACCACCATGAAAGCCATTACCGGCACCCTGCCCATCAACGCGGGTGACATCGAGTATCTGGGCAAGAGCATTCGTGGCAAAGGTGCCTGGGACATGGTCAACGAAGGCCTGGCCATGGTGCCCGAAGGCCGTGGCGTGTTCACGCGCATGACCATCACCGAAAACCTGCAGATGGGCGCCTACATTCGCAACGACAAGGCCGAGATTGCAACCGACATCGAGAAAATGTTCACCATCTTCCCGCGTCTGCGCGAGCGCAAGGACCAGCTAGCCGGCACCATGTCGGGCGGTGAGCAGCAAATGCTGGCCATGGGCCGGGCGCTGATGAGCCGGCCCAAAGTGCTGCTGCTGGACGAGCCATCCATGGGCCTGTCGCCGATCATGGTCGACAAGATCTTCGAGGTGGTGCGCGATGTGTCCAAGCAGGGTGTGACCATCCTCCTGGTGGAGCAGAACGCCCGCCGCGCTCTGCAGATTGCCGACCGGTGCTACGTGATGGACTCGGGCGAGATCATCATGACCGGCAAGGGCCGAGACATGCTGGACGACCCGAAGGTGCGCGCCGCGTATTTGGGAGAGTAATACGCCCCCACGCTCCGCCGCTTCGCGGGTCGCTGC
>JANOAP010000385.1:0-9907 GCA_031411175.1 Rhodoferax sp.
GGTTTCTGGTACCCACACCATCAAAGCCACTTGCAGTAGCTGCTCCAACAGCCCTGCCAGCAAAGAAATACAGGTCAAAGTACCAGACACCTGGGGCGCGGTGAAGGTTACTTTAACCTCACCGTTAACATCCGTCGTGCCAGTCGCCCCGCTGAGAGCACCTTTGGGGCGGGTGGCATCGTTGTGGTCATGACCGCCAGAGTTCGCGGTGACATCGACTGTGAAGCTGATGGCCACACCCGATTTGAGGTTCGCTCCGTCAGTGACTTTGGCGGTGAGGGTAATCGCGGACGCGGCACCAGTGCCGGTGGGGCGAGTTTCGGTGGGGCCTGCGAGGGTAACAGTGACAACCGAGGGGGTGCCAGTGCAAGTGGCAGAGGTATAGGACTCAATACTCTCGAATACGGTTGCGACAACATGCCCGCTGCCATCGCACTTCCTTTGGTGGTTTCCTGAAGGAAAGGCCAGATCGTACTGTCGCCATACAGACTCAAGCGAGGCTGCCCCATCACAAAATCCATGCTCATCGCGTTCCCTGCGCAGATTCGTGCTTCACTCTCGGCCTGAAAAGGAAGACCAAGGCCCACCCTAACCCCCAAGAGGGCTGCTTCAGGACTGTTATAAAGTTGTCCGAAATAGCTGTCTGTGCAGCTGGAGTTAAATTGCCCCCAACTTGCTGTCAACCCAAACATAAAAATGAAGGCTATTTGAAACACTCTGCCAACGAGCAAGTTGCGCAAGTTTTTATCAAACCCGCCAGACCCGCGTGAATCGAGCGCGCCAAAACGACAATCTTCTATCTGCAAAGCCATCTTTGCTTTCCCCAAAAATATTGTTGCTTGTGACCAAACACCTGAAAGTATGCATTTGTCCACCGAACCATGGCCTAATCCAACAGCAGTGTGGAGGTACCACGTAGATTCGGTACTTTTTGGCCTCTCAAATGGCAGTCGTCATCCAAGTTGCGCTGAAGGAATTTACCTGACATGAGAGTGTGATCAGCAAGAGGAAATTGCAAAATTCACGCCATGGTGAAGCCGCCTACACTGCTCGCCATGAATTCATTTGATGTGGTGGTGATCGGTGCCGGTGCCGCCGGCCTGTTCTGCGCCGGCGTGGCGGGGCAGTTGGGCCTCAAGGTGCTGGTGATCGATCACAGCGAGAAAGTGGCCGAGAAAATCCGCATTTCAGGCGGTGGCCGGGCGAATTTCACCAACCGTGATGTGAGCGCTGCCAATTTCCTGAGCAGCAACCCCAACTTCTGCCGATCGGCCTTGTCGCGCTACACCCCGCAGCACTTCATCGGGCTGATGCAGCGCCACGGCATTGCTTTTCATGAGAAGCACAAGGGCCAGCTTTTTTGCGACCGCTCGGCTGAAGACCTGATCACCATGCTGTTGGCCGAGTGTGATGCAGGCCAGGTGACACGCTGGCAGCCTTGTGCGGTGAAGTCAGTTGCCATTTCGGCTACCAGCCCCCTAGGCACGGGCTTAGACAGCTATCTAATTGATAGTGATCGGGGTGTCATTCAGTCCCGTGCGGTGGTGGTGGCCACGGGTGGGCTGTCCATCCCCAAGATTGGGGCAACTGATTTTGGCTACCGCGTCGCACGCCAGTTTGGGTTGGCGATGGTGGAGCCACGCCCTGCCCTGGTGCCGTTGACGTTTGATGATGCCGCATGGGCACCCTACGCGTCGCTGTCCGGCTTGTCTTTGCCCGTGACCATCGAGACCGGCACCAAGAAAAACAAAGCGATCTTTCAGGAAGACCTGCTTTTCACCCACCGGGGCCTGAGCGGCCCGGGCGTCTTGCAGATATCCAGCTACTGGCAAGGCAACACGCCGATTCGCCTGAATCTCGCGCCCGCCGTTGATTTGCCAGAGCGGCTGGCAACGGCCAAAGCGACATCGCGCAAACTGATTGCCAACGAGCTGGCGGGTCTGCTGCCCGCCCGGCTGGCCGATGCCTGGGTGGCGCAAGACACGGCCTGGCAACGCCCCGTCAACGAGGCCTCAGACAAGGCGCTGGCCAGCCTGGCGGAGCGGCTGACCCGCTGGGAACTCACCCCCACGGGCACGGAAGGCTACAGAAAGGCTGAAGTCACCGCCGGAGGCGTGGACACGCGGGAGCTCTCCAGCCAGACCCTGGAGTCACGCCAGCCGGGTTTGTACTTCATCGGCGAGGTGGTGGACGTGACCGGCTGGCTGGGCGGCTACAACTTTCAGTGGGCCTGGGCCAGCGGATTCGCCTGTGCCCATGGGCTGGCCGCAAAACTGTTGAACCCTGCACCGAAAACGCTATAATCTAAGGCTTTGCTGGCAAACCCCCACTGCCCGATCAATTTAATAGTGGGGGAACACCGCAGGATATAAGTCAATCGGCCTGATCTTCCGCTTGAATGATGCCCGCACACTTTCGGAAATTTTGACGTAATGACAACCATCCGTGTTAAAGAAAACGAGCCGTTTGACGTAGCCCTGCGCCGCTTCAAGCGCACCATCGAAAAACTGGGCCTTTTGACTGACCTGCGCGCACGCGAGTTCTACGAAAAGCCAACCGCTGAGCGCAAGCGCAAGAAGGCCGCTGCCGTCAAGCGCAACTACAAGCGTATCCGCTCGATGCAATTGCCGAAAAAGCTGTTCTGATTTTTTAGTTCGGAACCGCCTTCAACAAGGCAAATCAAGCTCGCCGGGGACGCTCAGGCGGGCTTTTTTTATGCCTGAAGCCAAAATCCATCCATCAGCATCTCTCCACACGATAGCCAGGACCTGCACCATGACACTTAAAGAGCAAATCACTGAAGACATGAAAACCGCCATGCGCGCCAAAGACTCTGAGCGTCTGGGCACCATTCGGCTGCTGCTGGCGGCCTGCAAGCAAAAGGAAGTGGACGAGCGCGTGGTGCTGGACGATGCCATGTCATCGCCATCATCGACAAGCTCATCAAACAACGCAAAGACAGCGTGGAAGCCTTCACCAAGGCCGACCGCAAGGACATGGCCGACAAGGAAGCCGCCGAGATCACCGTGCTGCAGGCCTACCTGCCCGCGCGCCTCGGCGCTGACGAGGTTCTGACTGAAGTGAAAAAAATCGTGGCCGATCTGGCGGCTGAACTCGGGCGCGCAGCAGGCCCGGGTGACATGGGCAAGGTCATGGGTGCGGTCAAGGCCAAACTGGCTGGCAAGGCCGACATGGGGCAGGTCTCAGCAGCCGTCAAGACCGCCCTGGCGGGCTGAAACCGGCAGCGAGTGCCGGTTACTGCACCTTGATAGACCGGGATACGGTGTTGGCCAGCGTCTTGCCGGGGCTGATGTTGTCCACAAACTCCAGCTTGAGCGAATAGTCACCTGCCGGGGGTGCCAACCAGACTTCCGTCTGGCCATTGACAAAATCCATGTCGGCGGCACTGCCGGATTTGGGCACCACAGAAAGTCTGAAGTGGCCCGTGTCCGGCTCTTTCTGACTTGACTGCGCCACATTCAGGCCCGACGCATGGAACTGCACCCTGAAGGGCGGCTTGAGATCATCGCCCGTCACATTCAGGCTGATGCCTTTCTTGACCAGGCTCTTGGGGTCGATGTCATTCTTCTTCGTGACCGTGATGCTCATGGGCTTGCTGTAGACAAAGTGCGGCAGATGCCCGTTGTCAGCCAGCAGCAGCCTGAGCTTGTAGGTACCCGGCGCCAGCGTCAGCACGGTCTCCATCTGGCCCTTGCCAAAGTGGATGTACTGGTCTGTGAACGGCAGTGGCTGCTTGAAGTCCAGCGGCAGATCACGGTTCACCAGTAGATGGTGGTGACCGCCCTTGCCTTTGGAGGGTGTCGTAATCGGGGCCAGTCCCCAACCGCCTGACAGGCCGAACTTCACCAGAAAAGGAGTTTCGATCTTGTCATCGTTTTTGAGGTTGGTGAAGTAAGCTTCTGCCGTGAGCCGTGGCAAGGCAGCTTGCCAGGGATGCAAAGGACCTGCGGGACTCGCCTCAGGCTCAGCCGGTGCTGCAGGCGCTGTGGCCTGTGCATGGGCTGGGATGACGTGCAGCCCAGCCAGCAAAACCAGGCTGGAAAACAAAATATTAAACCGCAAGGTAACCATGCCTAAACGCCTACTTCACAAAAAACGTGTTCACCAATCGTCACCGGATCAGCTTCCAGCCACCTTCATGGTGTTGACCAGAATCGACCCGACTGTTTTGGCACCGTAGTTGTAGGTATCGGCACCCACGGCCTGAATGCCCTTCAACATGGCTTTCATGTTGCCAGCAATTGTGATCTCATGCACGGGAAAGGCGATGCGGCCGTTCTCTACCCAGAACCCGCTGGCACCGCGGGAATAGTCGCCGGTGACGTAGTTCACGCCACTGCCCATCAGCTCCGTCACGAACAAGCCCGTGCCCAGCTTTTGCAGCATGGCATCCAGATCATCACCCGAGCGGGTGAGGCGCGAAGTCATCGTGAGGTTGTGCGAGCCGCCCGCGTTGCCTGTGGTTTTCATGCCCAGCTTGCGCGCCGAATAGCTGCCCAGAAAGTAGCCTTGCACCCGGCCCGCATCCACCACCTGGCGCGCCTTGACGCGCACGCCTTCTTCATCAAAAGGAGAACTGCCCTTGCCGCCTTTGACAAACGGGTCTTCATGAATATTGATGTGCTTGGGCAACACCTGTTTGCCCAGCGAGTCGAGCAGGAATGAGCTCTTGCGGTACAGCGCACCGCCGCTGATGGCCTGCACAAATGCCCCCAGCAGGCCCGCAGCAAGGGGCGACTCAAACAGCACCGGGCACTGGGTGGTGGCCACCTTGCGGGACTTGAGGCGGCTCAGGGCGCGCTGGGCTGCGTAGCGGCCAACGGCTTCGGGTGTGGCCAGGTCGGCGGCATTGCGCTGCGAGCTGTACCAGGCGTCACGCTGCATGTCCCCGCCCCGACCCGGGCTGGAGGCAATCGGCGACACCGACATCGAGTGCCGCGAGCTGGCGTACCCGCCACGAAACCCGTTGGTGTGCCCGCTGAAAAAATGCGATTGCTGGGCCGACACGCCCGCGCCTTCGCTGTTGGTGATGCGTTTGCTGGCGCTTAAGGCGGCTGCCTCGCAGGCCATGGCCAGCTGGGCTGCCTGCTCGCTGGTGACGGCCCAGGGGTGGAACAGGTCCAGGTCGGTGCGTTGCTCGGACTCGGGCACGATGTCTGCCGCATCCGGCAGCGCTGCAAACGGGTCTTCGGCCGTGAAACGCGCAATATCGTAAGCGGCCTGCACGGTTTGCTGAATGGCTTTTTTTGAGAAATCAGAGGTGCTGGCATTGCCCCGGCGCTGGCCCAGGTAAACCGTTACCCCCAGAGACTTGTCGCGGTTGCGCTCCACGTTTTCCAGATCGCCCTTGCGCACGGAAACACTCAGGCCACAGCCCTCAGACGCTTCAGCGCCCGCGTCGGTAGCGCCCAGCTTTTTGGCGTGGGCCAGGGCGGTATCCACCAGGTCTTCAAAAAACGGGCGGCTGTAGCTGAAGCCGCTTTCAGCCTGCGTTGGAGTGCTTTTCAGCTTGGAAATGTTGGTTTTAGGGTTCGTCATATCGACGGCTATGATACTTGCATGTCCCGTAAACCCACCAAAGGCTACTTCGTCAAAGGCAAATTCGTTGCCGAAGGCAGCGAGCTTGACCTGGAGCTCAAGCGCGAGCTCAAAGGCACCGATGCCCAAAGCCGTACCGATCTCAAAAAAGAAAGCCTTGAGTTGCAAAAACTCGGGGAAGACCTGCTGACCCTGCGCGCCGAACTTATGGCCAAACTTGATCTGTCTGAAAAGCTCAAGGACGCCGTGATCGAGGCCAAGCGCATCACCAACTTCGAGGGCAAGCGCCGCCAGATGCAGTTCATCGGCAAGCTGATGCGCCTGCTTGACCCTGCCGCGCTTGGCTCCATTCGCGAAGCGCTGACCGAGCAGCACAGTGGCTCCGCCGCCGAAACGCTGGCTCTGCACCTGTCCCAAACCTGGCGTGACCGGCTGATTGCAGAAGAAGACGCCTTTGGCCTGTGGATTGCGCAACACCCGCAAACCGACTCACAGCAATTGCGTGCCCTGATTCGTCAGGCCCGCAAGGATGCCAAGCCCGAGAAGCCGGGGCAAGCCGTGCGCCATGGCCGCGCCTACCGCGATATTTTCCAGATCGTGCGGGAGCAACTGTCGCCCGAAAACGCTGCGGTGGATGACCCGGCGGACGCGCTTACCTACAAACCATGACCGCCGCCCGCGACGATTTCGAACCGGTGCGGATCGGCATCGTTTCCGTCAGTGACCGCGCCTCCACCGGCGTTTATGAGGACAAGGGCTTACCGGCGCTGAAAGACTGGCTGACCCGTGCGCTCAAAAACCCCATCAGCTTTGAGGCGCGCCTGATTCCCGACGAGCAGGCTGGCATCAGCGCCGCGCTGATCGAGCTGGTAGACGCTGGCTGCGCCCTGGTGCTGACCACGGGCGGCACCGGCCCGGCCCTGCGCGATGTGACACCCGAAGCCACGCTGGCCGTGGCGCACAAGGAAATGCCGGGCTTTGGTGAGCAGATGCGGCAAATCAGCCTGAAGTTTGTACCCACCGCCATTCTGTCGCGTCAGTGTGCCGTGATTCGCGACAAGTCCCTGATCATCAACCTGCCAGGTCAGCCGAAATCAATTGCCGAAACGCTCGAAGGTCTGCGTGATGCCAGCGGCGCGTCCATCATGCCCGGAATCTTTGCGGCTGTGCCGTACTGCATTGACCTGATCGGCGGGCCTTACCTGGAAACCGTGGACGAGGTCTGCAAGGCGTTCAGGCCCAAGAACGCGATCCGCGCACCCAGGCCTGCGTAAATTTCTGCGGCCATGACCACCCGACATCCCCACATCGGCCGACCCAGCGCGCTGCATTCCGCACTTGAATTTCGCTGGATGTTTGAGGCGATGACCTTGCCGTACTCGCTGCCCTGGCTGTTGCGCGTGCCCAAGGGCGATGGCCATCCTGTGCTGTTGTTGCCGGGGTTCATGGCGAGCGAGATCACCCTGATCGTGCTGGAGAAATTCCTGCG
Source organism: Rhodoferax sp. (assembly GCA_031411175.1). GTDB lineage: Bacteria > Pseudomonadota > Gammaproteobacteria > Burkholderiales > Burkholderiaceae_C > JANYCG01. The sequence continues at coordinate 7,049 of JANOAP010000385.1, forward strand.
CAACCGCGGGTACGACGTCTCAAGCTGGGGCTTTGGCCGCAACGTGGGGTTTCAGCCCAAGCATGCCAAAGCGCTGGAGCAGAAGATTCGCTACATCCACTACACCACGGGCCGCAAGGTCAGCCTGGTCGGCTGGAGCCTGGGCGGTATCTTCGCCATGTATGGCGCACGCCAGGCCCCGGAGTGCGTGCGAAGCGTGATCACCCTGGGCAGCCCGATTGGCATGGATGCCAAGGGCGAGCGCAACGTGCCCCGTTTGCTCAAGGCCATGTATAGGCTGGTGGCCCACTCCATGGGCTCCGTCGTGCACGAAAACCAGCCTGCGGGCAAGATCCTGTTGCAGCAAAGTGCATTGACCATGCCGCTCAGTTGCCTGTATGGCCTGGGCGATGGCGTGGTGCCGCCTCAGGAAGCAACCGTGGATGGCGACCCTGCGCTGCATGAAAATATCCGCGTGCCGGCCAGCCACCTGGGCATGGCGTTCAATCCGATGGTGCTTTGGATCGTGGCCGACCGGCTCGCGCAGGCCGAGGGGCAGTGGAAGCCTTTCGCGCCGGTCGGGCTGCCGGGGCGGGCTTACCGGCTGCTGACGCACGCGGCGCTGCCGCTTTAACCTTAGCCGCAGGCACCTTAATCTTTGCCGCAGACGCTTTGGCCTTTGCCGCAGGCGCTTTAATCTTTGCCACAGGCGCTCTGGTTTCCGCCAGCGCCAGATACGCTTGAAAACTGTCGCGCAAATACTGGCTGAAGACTTCCGGGTCGGGCATCAGGTAGCGGCACGAGGTGGGCGAAATCACCAGCCAGCCGTCGTAACTGGTGATGGCCAGCACCAGACCCATGCCATCCGAGATCGGCATGATGGCCGAGAAATACGTCATGCGCGCACCCAGCAGGTACAGCGGCTTCGACGACCCCGGCACATTGGTCAGGGTGCAATTGGCCATCGGCATGTGGGTGCCCATGTCAGTCGCGGCCTTTGCCAGAATCTTGCTGGCCAGTGCCAGCGTGGCCGCGGGTGCGTGCCGGGCGACGTCGGTCAATTCATCCGCACGGATGGCTTTTGCGATCACGGTGGACGCGCGCGTCTGCTGATGGATTTTGCGCAAGCGCTCCACCGGGTCTTCCACATCGGTCCCCAGCGTCACCCGAACCCAGGACACTTTGCGGCTCGACCCGGATGCAGTGTCCCCACCGCGCAGATAGACCGGTGCGACGGCCGTCAAACTGCCTGAAGGTAACTCGTTTTTTTCTTCAAGGTAGCCACGCAAAGCACCCGCACACACCGCAATGGCAACATCGTTGACGGTAGACCCAGGCACCAGGCCACGTATCTGCTTGAATTGGTCCAGCCTGAAGCGTCGCGTGTCAAAGACCCGGTAGGTTGACACCACCGAATTGAAACGCGTCGTCGTCATGGCGGCCGGGTCGGCCAGCATGTCCCTGACGAAATTGACCGCCATGGGCGCCAGCTTCACGAACGCGCGCTGGATCGGCGGGGCCATTCGAAACGGCTGGCAGGCCATCATCTGGACCCCTTGCCACAGCAACTTCATTTTGCCGGGCGACGCCTTGGGAAACCAGGGCTTGGGCGGCTCAGGCTCAGGTTTAAGTGGCGACAGGTCTTGCAGCAAATGGCTGATGTCACCACCCTGCTCAAGGTCGATGGCAGCGTGGTGAATTTTGATCAACAGCGCAAAGCTGCCCGGTGGCAGGTCCACAAAACTGTCCAGCCCCTCCATCACATAGATTTCCCACAAAGGGCGGTTCAGGTCCAGCGGGCGGGCGTGGATGCGCGACGCCTGAATACAAAACTGCCGCCAGTTGCCGGGCTTGGGCAAGGCAATGTGCCGCACATGGTACTCAAGGTCAAAATTTTCGTCCTCGATCCAGTAAGGGTACGTCAGCTCCAGCGGCATGCGCATTACCTTGCTGCGAAAAATCGGCGAGCGGTCCAGGCGACTCTCGACATGCGCCAGGACGCTTTTGAAGCGCACTTTGCCACCAGGTGCCGTGGACTGGTCGTAAATCTGGAGGATGGTCACATTCGAGTTCGAATGTGTGGTGTCGGAGTAAAGAAAGCTGGCTTCGTGACCGGTGAGCTGGCGCATGCAAGGTTTCCTAAAACTCAGGTCAGATCCACTTGAACGCCGCCTTCATGAACCGCCGCAAATAAGGCTGCACTTCACCGGCTGAAAACTGGCTGGTTGCCAATGAAAACTGCGCACGCACCACGGCCTTTTCATGGCTGAAGGCCTTGAACCCATAGTGCCCATGCGCATGGCCCAGGCCTGAATTATTGACGCCACCAAAGGGCAGACGGCCATGCAGAAAATGGACCAGCGCATGATTGACGCAAGCACCGCCCGACGCGGTCTGTTGCAGCACCCGCTGAATATGCGCATCCGTGCGGCTGTAGATGTACAGCGCCAAGGGCTTGGGGGCTGCGTTGATTCTGGCGATCACGTCGTCCAGGTTCGTGAACCCGATCACGGGCAACAGGGGCCCAAAAATTTCTTCTTGCAAAATCGCCGCGTCATCAGGCAGGTGGTCCAGCAGCGTGGGGGCCACAAAACAACTGGCCTCAGCCACGCCACCCCCCACCAGCACGCGGGCTCCACGGGCGTTGGCATCATCCAGCAGCCCCTTGACACGTGCCGTGTGCCGGGCATTCACGATGTGGGCCAGGTGCGGGCTGGCCTGTTGCTCGGCCAGAGACTTGCCGTAGGCTTTCTCCAGAATGCTGCGGCAGGCAGCCACCCACTGGTCTTTGACGGTTTCATGCACATACACGTAGTCCGGCGCAATGCAGGTTTGCCCCGCATTGGCAAACTTGGCCCACATGATGTTTTGTGCGGCCAG
>JANOAP010000386.1:0-2397 GCA_031411175.1 Rhodoferax sp.
GATGCGGCCATTGCCAAAATGGTGGTTGCCCTGGCCGAAAGTCTGGGCCTCAAAGTGATCGCAGAGGGCGTCGAGCTTGAAGCGCAGAGGGGTTTCCTGGCCGAGATCGGTTGCCTTGCGTACCAGGGCTATCTTTTCAGCCGACCTTTGCCGCTGGCTGAGTTCGAGGATTACTGTGCCACAACCACAGTTAATCTGGGCTGAGCATCGAGGACATAAGCATCTGACATGTATGAATAAAGAAGAAGAGTTAAAGCACACCCCCATGATGCAGCAGTACCTCGGCCTGAAAGCCGGGTTCCCCGACACATTGCTGCTGTACCGCATGGGCGATTTCTATGAGCTGTTTTATGACGACGCCGAGAAGGCCGCCCGCTTGCTGGACATCACGCTGACGCGGCGCGGCCAGTCGGCTGGCGAGCCGGTCGTGATGGCGGGTGTGCCATTTCATTCGATTGAGGGGTATCTGGCACGACTGATCAAGCTGGGCGAGTCAGTCGCCATCTGTGAGCAGGTGGGCGAGGTCGGTGGCAAGGGCCCGGTCGAACGCAAGGTGGTGCGCGTGGTGACCCCTGGCACGCTGACAGACACCGAGCTGCTCAACGACAAATCCGAGTCCCTGCTGCTGGCGGTGCACCAGGGGGCGCGCAACACCTGTGGCCTGGCCTGGCTCAGCGTGACCCAGGGCGTGGTGAATCTTGCGGAGTGCGCCGCAGACGAGGTCGCCGAATGGGTGGCGCGCATTGGCCCCAGCGAGCTGGTTCACAGCGCAGGTGTCACGGCTGGGTTTGAGGCGCGGCTCAAGGCCCTGCGGTCGGTCAGCGGCGGGGCGCAGGCGCTGTCGCTCAGCGCGCGCCCCGAGTGGCAGTTTGATGCGGCCCTGGGCCAGCGCAAGCTGCTGGATCTTCTCAAGGCGGCCAGCCTTGCCTCGTGGAATGCCCAGGATTTGCCACAGGCCCACGCCGCCGCCAGTGCCCTGCTGGGCTATGCCGAGCACACCCAGGGCCGGGCACTGAGCCACGTGCACAGCGTGCGCGTGCAGCGCAACGACGAGCTGATTGACCTGCCACAAACCACGCGGCGTAACCTGGAACTCACACAGACCCTGCGTGGCGAAGACTCCCCCACCCTGTTCTCGCTGATGGACACCTGCATGACCGGCATGGGCAGCCGTTTGCTGAAAAGCTGGCTGCTGCAACCCGAGCGCGACCGCGCCAGCGCCCAGCAGCGCCTGGGTGCTATCACCGCATTGCGCAGTGGCCCGTGGCAAAAGCTGCGCGACCAGCTCAAGGGCAGCAGCGACGTGGAGCGCATCACCGCCCGCATTGCGCTGCGCCAGGTGCGCCCGCGTGAACTCCTGGCCTTGCAGCTAACGCTACAAAAAACAGAGCTGCTTGAGCCCGTTATACGGAGGCTAGAGGCCTATTTGGCTCATATTTCTGATGAATTGATGCCACCGCAAGGCTGTGCCGCCCTGCTGGTGCAATCCATCCTGGAAGAACCGGCCGCACTGGTGCGCGACGGAGGCGTGATCGCCCACGGGCTGGACGCCGAGCTGGACGAGCTGCGCACCATCCAGACCAACTGCGATGACTTTCTGCTGGCCCTGGAGCAGCGTGAAAAAGCCCGCACCGGCATTGCCAATTTGCGCGTGCAGTTCAACAGGGTGCACGGCTTTTACATCGAGGTCACGCAGGGCCAGATCGACAAGGTGCCGGCCGACTACCGCCGTCGGCAGACGCTCAAGAATGCCGAGCGCTTCATCACGCCCGAGCTCAAGGCGTTTGAAGACAAGGCCCTGAGCGCGCAAGAGCGGGCGCTGGCCCGCGAGAAGTGGTTGTACGAGCAGTTGCTGGACCAGTTGCAGGCCTTTGTGCCCGCCCTCACCCGCGTGGCGCGTGCGCTGGCTTCACTGGACGTGCTGTGCGCCCTGGCCGAGCGATCACTGACACTGGACTGGTGTGCGCCGCAGTTCGTCAAAGAGCCGTGTATTGACATCACCGCAGGCCGCCACCCCGTGGTGCAGATGCGCCTGGCAGAAATTAGCCGTGGTTCTTTCATCGCCAACGACACCCGCCTGGGCGGCAAGCAGCGCATGCAGATCATCACTGGCCCCAACATGGGCGGCAAGTCCACCTACATGCGCCAGATTGCGGTGATTGTGCTGCTGGCCAGCATGGGCAGCTTTGTGCCGGCCAGCGCCTGCCGCCTGGGGCCGGTTGACGCCATCCACACCCGCATCGGTGCAGCGGATGACCTGGCCAATGCGCAGTCCACATTCATGCTGGAGATGACCGAGGCCGCGCAGATCTTGCACACCGCCACTCCCAACTCGCTGGTGCTGATGGACGAGATTGGCCGCGGCACCTCCACCTTCGACGGCCTGGCCCTGGCCAG
>JANOAP010000387.1:0-2115 GCA_031411175.1 Rhodoferax sp.
TGCAAACACACCACGTCCAGCGCATTTGCGGCAGGGTCGGTGTTGCGCTCGTCCACGATGGCAAAACTTCCAGGTGGCAGCAAGCGTTCGGGCTGCAGCTTCTCGCAGCCCAGGCTCACCACCATCACCTCGCCACCAAAATTGGGGTTCAGGCTGATGTTGCGCAGCGTGCGGATGGGTATCTCTGCGCCTGGCGCGTCAATGGCCACGCCGCAGCCATAGGTGTGCTCCAGCGCCACCACATCGTCCACATTGGGGAACTGCGGCAGCAGCTCGGCCTTGATGCGCTGCAAGGCGAATTCTGTCACCCCGGCCACGCACTGCACGGTCTGGGTGATGGCCAGAATGTTGCGAGTGCCGACCGAACCATCGGCGTTGCGGTAGCCCTGGAAGGTGTAGCCCTCCAGCGGCGGCTGTGGTGCGGGTTTCACGATGGAAATAGGCAGGTTGTCCAGTTCACGCGCGTCTGGCATTTTCAGCAGGCGCTCGTGCACCCAGCTGCCTGCCGGGATGGCTTTGAGGGCATAGCCAATGGGGATGCCGTAGCGCAGCACGGGCGCGTCAGCGGCCAGGTCCACCAGTGCCACCTTGTGGCCTTGCGGCACGCGGTCCACCAGCGTCTGGCCCGAGGGCAGTACCGTGCCCACGTCCAGGCCGCCATCGTTGGCGACGATGGCCACGTTGTCCAGCGCGTGCATGCGGATGGTGTGAGGGGGGCTAATCAGCGGTTTGCGCAACGAATTTTGTGTTTCTGCCATCGCCATCTCCTGTCAGGGGTTATGTTGCATTGGACTGGTTTTGTGAGATGATCACGCAAGTCATGGTAACGCTACCATTATAAAACACAAATGAACGAACCTGAAAAAATCAAGAAATCCCGACGAAGCAGCGGTGCCATTACGCTGCGTGATGTCGCCAAGCTGGCCGGTGTAGCGCCCATCACCGCGTCGCGGGCTGTCAACACGCCAGACCAGGTGTCGCCCGAGGTTTTGAAGAAAGTGCAGGACGCCGTGGCGCGTACCGGCTACGTGCCCAACCGGGTCGCCGGGGGCCTGGCCTCGTCACGCAGCCGCCTGATTGCGGCCGTGGTGCCCAGTATCGTCGTGTCGGTCTTTGTGGAGACGATTGAAACCCTGAACAACACCCTTTTTGAGGCGGGTTACCAGCTCATGCTGGGGCAGACGGGTTACTCGCCTGAGCGTGAGGAAGCACTGCTGGAGGCCATCATTGGTCGCCGGCCAGACGGCATCTTTCTGACCGGCATCATGCAGTCCAGCAGGGGGCGAACCCGGCTGCTGGCTTCGGGCATTCCGGTGGTTGAAACCTGGGACTTGACCCCCACGCCCATTGACATGCTGATTGGCTTCTCTCACTCTGATATTGGGCGCGAAGTGGCCCAATTCTTGATGGCGAAAGGCCGCAAACGGTTTGCACTGGTCCGTGCTGACGATGAGCGGGGAATCCGTCGTGCCACGGCCTTCCAGAATGCAGTGGCACAGCGGGGTTTTACAGGCGTGGTGGTTGACAACGTGGGTTCATCGCGCACGCTCAAGGCCGGTCGTGAGGCCTTGAGCCGCATCCTGTTGCAGGCACCCGAAACGGACGCGGTGTTTTGCAGTTCAGACCTGATCGCCATGGGTGTGCTCACCGAAGCGCTGGCGCGGGGTATTGCGGTGCCACAGCACTTGTCCATTGTAGGGTTCGGCGATGTGCCTTATGTGGCAGACATGGTGCCGGCGCTCACCACGGTGCATATCAACGGCAGCGACATTGGGCGCAAGGCGGCTGATTATTTGATTGCCAGGGCCGAGGGGCGGTCTGTGGAGCACCCCATCGTCGATGTGGGCTTTTCCATTATTCAGCGTGACAGCGCCTGATACGTAGAAGTCCCTAGAAAAAATGCTTGACGATCTATTTTGGTAGCGCTACCATACTGCCACTCCATTCAACAGCGCCACTCAACAAAGAAACATCCATGACCCCTCAAGACCTCAAAACCATCATGGGCTCCGGCCTGCTGTCCTTCCCCATCACCGACTTTGACGAGCAGGGTGAATTCCGCCCCAAGACCTACATCGAACGCCTGGAGTGGCTGGCCCCCTACGGTGCCAGCGC
>JANOAP010000388.1:0-7302 GCA_031411175.1 Rhodoferax sp.
CAAGCCACCGTTGCCACTGGTTCCCAGGGCCAGACTACTCAGGGAGGCAAGAGGCTGGTTGGTCTGGACGTTCCTGCTGGCTAGATTGCCGGTCGCGCCCGCCCCAGTGACGCTAAAGGTTTCACCCCCCAGGCCAATTGCCGTCAGGTTGCTTCCCGCATACGCAGTGCCGCCGTTGTAGACCTGGGTTCCCGCGAGGGTCAGGTCCGCTTTATTGATCGTCAGGCTACCGGCCACATAGCTCACGGCATAGCCCAGACCCGTGGTCAGGCCGAAGGGCGTGATAGCGTAGGTCCCCACGTTCTTCGCTCCTTGCGAACTGCCGCCATAGCCGACGGAGCCGGCCAGATGGCTTGCGGTGTCGCCATTCACCAGGCTGCCATAGGCGACACCGTTGCCGCCGCTGTATGCCACGGCGTTGTACGTTTTGCTGTCGCCACTGGCGGTCGCCGTGGTCGCGGGCTGCTCGCGGTAAATGGCGTAACTGCCAGACCCCAGCGCTGTGGCGTAATTTGTCGCCACTTCATCACTGTTGTAGCGGAAGTGACCCGTGCCACTACCCACCAAAGCCGTGAGGCCCGTGCTGCCTGCGACCGAGCCCGTCATCAGCGTGGCACGCCCACCACTGCCGACCGTGACGCTGGGGCTGCCCGACAGCAGGATATTGCCACCCGTGGCCGTCCCCGCCGCTGTGGTTTGCCCGGCGTTCAGCAGCACGGCAGCGCTGCTGGTGTTGCTGGTCTGGACGTTTTGCGCCACCGTGAGGTTGCCGCTGGCGGTGCTGACGGCAACTGTGCCACTGGCGTTGATGCCCGACGTCGCACTCACCGTTCCTATTGCCAGTGCGCTACTGTTTTTGTAGCTGATAGTGCCCGTCCCGCTTGCGGCAAAGGTCGCTACGGCGTTCGACGCAGCCGTGTCCAGAGTGTAGTTGGCACCGGTGCCGTTGAGCAACAGGCCGGTCGCGCTAAGGTTGCCGTTGCCGCTAACGCTCGCGGCGCTGCCTGCCGTCAGGGTGAGGTTGTTCCCCGCGCTGACGTTGGCACCGATGGCCATGCTGCTGCCGTTGATGAGGGTCAGGTTGCTGGCCAAGGCCGGTGAGATGGCGCTGGAGACGGTGACGGCACCGGCTGCCGTGGCATCGTTGCGGCCGATGACCAGCGTCCCCGCCGTGATGCGGTCCAGCTCGGCGTCGGTGAGGCCCAGGGTCAGCGGGCTGCCCGCCAATACATCGGCACCGCCCAGGTTGATCAGGGTACCGGCGGCACGGTTCTGGAGGGTGACCGTGCCGGTGCCCGCAGAGATGGTTTCTGTACCGTTCCCGGCATAGCTGTCGGCCGTGATGGTGATGGGATTGTTGTTGCTGGTAGAGAACGTTGCGTTGCCCAGCTGTATTGCGTTGATGCTGGCCTGGCCGTTGGCATTGCCGGTGATGGTGATGGGGCCGTTCGCCGTGAATTGGGTGCCCAACACCAGGTAAATGCCATGGCTAGAGGTGCCCGTACTGCCGACAACAGCGGTACCTGTCACGCTGAGGCTGCTGGCGGATGAGCTGACGGTCGAGTTGTTGGAGTAGACACCATCCGCTACCGTTCCTCCCCCATTGACACCAGTGAGCGTTATGGGGCCTGCCGTGCTGACCGTCGAAGTGATGAGGTTTATGCCATCCGAGTTGTTGGTGCTGCTGGCTCCTGTGCCGGTCAGGGTAACCCCCCCGGAGGTGCTGCTGACCGTGGATAAATAGATGTAGATGCCATCGCCATCATCGCCGGTTCCTATGCCGGTACCGGTGACAGCGACGCTGCCAGCAGCCGTTTGCACTGCCGCGCCGTTAGCCATTACGAAACCGGTCGAATTACCCCCGACTCCGACGCCACCTGTCCCTTGGATTGTGATTGTGCCCGTGCCCACGGCCGCAACGGTACTGGCGTCAATGTGCAAACCGTCATTGTCGGTACTGCTGGCCCCACTGCCCCCGCCTTGCCCCGTCAGCGTGATGTTGCCCCCATTGGACTTTACGGCGTTGCTGGCCGTGGCCATGTTGATGCCGTGGTTGGTGTTGCCGGTCGAAGCACCAGCCGTCCCTGTCACGGTCACGGTACCGCTGTTCGAGGCAATGCTGGAGCTGGCACTCTGGACATTGACCCCATGGTTTTGACTCCCGTTTGCGCCGCCGGTGCCCGTGACGGCCACGTTCCCTGTCCCGGTTGACTGGATGGAGCCGCCTGCGATGACGTTGACCCCGTAGTTGGACCCGCCGTTGCCCGCACTGGGTGCGCCAAACCCTGTGACGCTCAGTGCGCCGTTGACCGTCGTGACCTTGGTGGCCGTGGTGTCTCCCACATAGACACCGGAGTTGGTGCCCCCTGTGGCAACGGATCCGCCCGTCCCCAGCATCGTCACTGACCCGCTGCCGGTAGCGCCCACCGTACTGCCCGAGTCGACGACCACCCCGATATTGTTGACGGAAGCGCCCGTGCCGCCGCCAGTCCCCGTCAGCGTCAGGTTGCCGCCTCCCGTAGACAGACTGCTGGCGTTTCTAAGCTGCATCCCATGGTTGACCGAACTGGTGCCGGTGCCCCCGGTGCCCAACAGGGTGGATGTGCCGCTGCTGCCCGCCGTTACCGTAGTAGCCGACATGTAAATGCCGACATTGCCACCCGCTGAGCCTGCGCCCCCAGCGCCGGTGATGTTCACCGCACCGCTACCGCTGGTGGTGACCGATCCGCCGACGATGCCGACGCCGTATTGGTTGTTGACAGCGCCCGCATTGCCCGTTCCAGTCAACTGGATGTTGCCGCCCCCTGCGTTGAGTGAAGCACTGTTGAGGCTCACGCCGATGATGTTGCTGGTGTTCCCCCTGGCATTGCCCGCGCCTGTGCCTGCCGAGCCGCCACCCAGCGTGATGTTGCCGCGATTGCTGCTGATGCTGCTGCCGCTGTTCAGCGCGATGGCCCCCGCACCGTTGGCATCAAAATCGCTGTTCAACACCACCCCCAGGGTGCCCACGGTGGACGATATGGCCACACTGCTGGCCAGTACGATGTCGTTGTGTGCGCGCAGCGTCAGCGTGGCAGCGCCCCCGGCGGTCTTGGCAATGCTGGCATTGACGTTGATGTCCCCCGCACCTGCACCGCCAGCGCCCGTGGTGATCGTCACGCTGGTGCCGCCGTCCAGCGAGCCCTTGATGCTGCTGGCCAGGATGGTCGAAGTGGCCGCCGAGGTGTAGGGGTTGGCGTAGGCCGTGCCGCTGGCGCCGCTGGCAGCGATGGTGATGTTGTACGGATCCAGCAGCCAGTTGCCCGGCAGACCGCGCGGCGCGGCTGCATCTACCGTGATGCCGTCGACCGCCAGCACGTGGCCCGAGGTTTCAACGCTGCCGCCGTTGCCCCCGGCGCTGCCGCCCCGGGCGGCGATGCTGCCATGGGCGCTGGTCAGGCCGGTGGGGTTGTGGGTGTCGGTCCACAGCACAACTTTGCCGCCATCGCCCACCGTGCCTGGGGCTGGTGGGGGCGCGGGCGCGCGCGCGATGGGCGTGGTCTCGCTGCTGTTGCGCACCGGCTCTGGCGTGGGTGGGCGCTCGGCGCTGGCGTTGATCTCGCTGCCCAGTTCCATGGTGACTTGCAGGGCCTGGTGCATGTCGCCGCTGCCTTGCCAGTCGCCACCGACCAGCACCGTGCCGCCACCCGTGGGGCCAACGGCCTGGATGGTGGACGCGGCTTTCAGTGTGATGGTGTCACCCTCCAGCACGATGCGCCCGCCTTTGGCCGTCATGCTGCTGGCCGAGAGGCTGCCGCTGTTGACGATGCTGCCTATCAAACCGCCCATGGCGGTGCTGCTGAGGATGATGATGCCGTCGTCGGCCTGCACGGCAGTTTTGTTCTCAATCAGCGTGGCAATCTGGCTGGGTTTGACGGTGATGCTGCTCAAGCGGCTGGCAGGGTCAAAGTTGAGCTGCACGGCTTCGCCTGCGGCGAGCACCACAGTGCCCTGGCGGGCGATGATAACGCCCTGGTTGCGCACCTCAGGCGCCAGCAGGGCGATGTAGCCCCCCAGTCTGGCGCTCAGGCTACCTTCGTTCACGATGCTGCCGGTGTCACCGTTGCGGTTGAACACGGCTCTGCCGGCCATGAAGTCGGAATCGGTCTGCTGCAGCGTGGTGGCGGTCAGGGCACCCACGTCAAGCACGGCGCTGGGGCTGAAGTAGACCCCGGCGGGGTTGATCAGGGTGACCTGGCCGGGCGCGTTGATGCGGCCGAAAATCTGGCTTGGGTTCATGTCCTGCACGCGGTTGAGCGTGGCAGGCTGGGCGCCATTGGGTAGGGTGGGCTGGTTGAAGTTGACGGTACTGTCTTTGCCGACGTTGAACTGGCTCCAGTTGATGGTGGCGCGCTGGCTGCTCTGGTCGATGTTGAGCACCGGCGCGGCCTGTGTGCCTGCGCCCCGGATGGCGGCCTGGCCGAAGCTGACGACGCCGTTTTGCGGCAGGGTGGTGGGGGCTAGGGTGGATGCCGCAGCCTGGGCCCATGCGGGGGTGCACATCTGGGCCGCGGCCAGACCCAATGAAACAGAAAATAAAGTATTAAAAAGGCCTCTGGCCCCCGCGGAATATGATTTACCAGCTATTTTTTTGGAAGCATTCTGCGGCGAGCGACGGGAGCGCCGTGTCTTGCTGCGGGTGCCACCCAGCCCGCTGGCGACCTCGGACACTGCCACCCAGGTTTGGCAATGGGCGTTCCATACGAGCTTGTAGATATGGTTCATGTGCGGGGTGGTTTTTGGGGTGGTTCTGCATCGATCCGTTCAGAAAGTAAGGTAGGCGCTGAGCCACAGGCGGTCCCGGGTCAGGCTGCCATCGGTGTCGGTCCCTGCGGGAGTCTCCAGGGGGTTGCTGCCGATACGGCGAGCCCAGATGGCGCGCACATCCAGGCCAATGTGGCTGCGCCAGTTGAAGCTCAGGCCTGCGCCTTGCAGGGTGACGTTGTTGGTGGCAACCAGCGTGCCGGTGCCGTCGGTCCGCTGGTTGTTCTGGTACAGGCCAACCTGGCCCCAGTCATAAAAAGCAGCCACCGTGAGCTGCCCTCCCAGCTTGCTGCCCAGCGCCCCGCCCAGCAGGTTGCCCAGAACGTCCCCGAGTGGTCTGCGCAATTCCAGCGTGGCCAGCTGCCCGGTGCTGCCGCCTGCTTCACCGGCCGGGTACGCGCGCACGCCATTCATGCCACCCAGGTAGAACTTCTCGGAAGCGTCCAGGTTGCGGCTGGCCCACTGGCCTGAGGCAGACGCCAGCATGGAGAAACTGGGCCCCAGGCTTTGGTTGCGCGCAACTGACCAGCGCAGTTTCTGGAAGCTGCCTTCGGTGTTGACCGTCAGCCCGTCACTGTTCATATGGGCCTGCGGCGAGCTATCCAGGGAGGTCTGGCCTGTCGTGTAGAAGGCACTTGCGGTGGTGGAGCCGCCCCCCATGGTTTGGTCAAAATGGCTGCCACTGACACCCGCGTTGAGGGTGCGCACGGTGGACTGGTTGGTCACCTCCAGCAGGTTCAGCGTCTGGTTGTCGTCTTCATTGCGCAAGCGCCTGATGTCGTAGCCGGTGCTGAACACCCAGTTGGAATTGACCTGGCGCACCAGCGGGTACTGCAGGTCCACACCCACCGACTGGCTGCTGCCGCGCGGCGCGAGGCCCGTGGTGGTGTTCATCGCGTCGAGCACCTGGTATTGCAGCGCGCTCGCGCTCACGCCGGCGCGCCAGCCAGCCCAGCCGCCAAAGCCTACCGGCATGCTGGCTGCCACGCGCAAGTAGGTGCTGCCGCGCGATACGCTGCCCGCCAGATTGAACTGTTCACCCCGGCCCCAGGGGGCAAACACGGTCAGTTGCAGGTTAAGCCGCTCATCGCCGGTGGTGCGGTTGCCGCCGTTGTCGGCGCTGATGTCGGTGCGGTAAGCAGGGCCGGGGCTGAGCTGCACCAGCACGTCGGTGGTACCAGTAGCGGCACCAGCTTGCAGGCTGCCGTTGGCTCGGGCACCGGGCAGCTCATCGGCTATCAGTAACGCCCGCTCCAGCTTGAGCAGGTTGAGGGGCTGGTCTTCGGGCAGGCTGGCGTCAAACAGTTGCTGCACCAGTGCATTCAAGGGGCTTGCGACGGGCCTGGCCGGGTTGGCGGGCTGGACAAGCACCCGGTCCGTCCTGGCCTCAGCGATATCGATTTGCACCACGCCGTCGGTGATGTCCTGCCGGGGCAGGGAGGCCTGCACCAGCCAGCCGCGCTCGCGGTAGGCCCGCTCCAGCGCCGTGGCGGCGGTGCGTAATTCGCTCAGGCCCAACGGTCGCCCCAACCATGGGGCCAAGATCGCTTGCAGGTCAGCCCCGTTCACCAGGGTGTTGCCCCGCAGCTTGAAAGCGCTGACGGTCACTTGGGTATCACTTTGCCCCTGCGGCACGAGGGACGGGGCAGCGGGCAAGGCGGGGAGAACAGTGCCGGGCGCTGGGCGAGCCGGTGGCTCAGTGCGACGCTGCTGGTCCAGCAGGCGGCCCGCATCCACGGGTGGCGGGGCTTGCCCCCATGCGGCATGTGCCAACATCATGGACCCTCCCGCCATCCAGGCAAGAACGCTTGTGTTTGACATGCAACAGGTCAGCAACTTGGGCTCCCGTAAGCAGATGTAATTTTTGCTTTACACAGCAACGCCCGTTCGCGACCTAATCAAAACGTCACAAAACTTACAAATATATGCACATACTTTTTAGCAGGGGATGCAAAGCGGGGGTTTACCCACGGGCGAGTCTGCCGGGCACCAGGGCTGATTCCAGGGTCTTCAGCCGAGTTTGAGATTCACATTCTTGGTGTAAGTGAACTCCAGCAACTCGGCAAAGCACTCCTCGCGCCCGATGCCGGATTGTTTAACGCCCCCAAAAGGCGCGCCCATGAAGTGCTGGCTGGCGTTGTTGATCCAGACAAAGCCGGTATGGATGCGCTTGGCGGCGCGGTGCGCGGTGTTGATATTTTGCGTCCAGATGGAGCCTGTCAAACCAAAGTCAACGCCATTGACATCGCGCCACAGAGTCTCTTCGTCACTCCATTTGAAGACCGACATCACGGGGCCAAACACTTCCTCTTGGGCCAGACGCATCTGGGGTTGCATGTCGGCAAATACGGTGGCTTCATAAAAGAAGCCGTCCTTCAAGGCCGGGTTGTCTGGCTGCTTGCCGCCGCACACTAGTTTGCCGCCGTCTTCCAGCCCCATCGCGACATAGCGCTGCACTTTCTCCAGTTGGGCCCGGCTGACCAGGGAGCCCATGGTGGT
>JANOAP010000389.1:0-9851 GCA_031411175.1 Rhodoferax sp.
CTCTGATCAATGCGCTGAAAACCCGCTTTGCCGCCAACTGCTCCACCGCGCTGGTGGTGCGCGAGCAGCATGGGCGCGATGAATCGTCTTTCTCCGCGCCGCCACCGTCTGCCGTGGTGTTTGCCGAAAGCACCGCCGATGTGGCCGCTGCCGTGGCGCTGGCCAGCGAGCACAGCGTGCCGGTGATTCCATTTGGCGTGGGCTCGTCTCTGGAAGGCCACCTGCTGGCTGTGCAGGGCGGCATCAGCATTGACGTGAGCCGCATGAACAAAGTGCTGTCCATCAACGCCGAAGACCTGACGGTCACCGTGCAGGCCGGCGTCACCCGCAAGCAGGTGAATGAAGAGGTCAAAAGCACGGGCCTGTTTTTTCCGATTGACCCCGGTGCCGACGCGTCGATTGGCGGCATGAGCGCCACGCGCGCCAGCGGCACCAACGCCGTGCGCTACGGCACCATGCGCGAAAACGTGCTGGCGCTGGAAGTCGTTACTGCCAGCGGCGAGGTCATCCGCACCGGCACGCGCGCCAAAAAATCCAGCGCGGGCTACGACCTCACACGCCTGATGGTGGGCAGCGAGGGCACGCTGGGCGTCATCACCGAAATCACGCTCAAGCTGTACCCGCTGCCCGAGGCCATTTCGGCAGCGGTGTGCAACTTCCCCAGCATTGAGGCGGCCGTGCGCACCACCATCCAGATCATCCAGCTGGGGGTTCCGATTGCGCGCGTGGAGCTGATTGACGTGAACTCGGTGCGCATGGTGAATGCCTACGCCAAACTGGGCTTGAGCGAAGCCCCCATGCTGCTCATGGAATTTCATGGCACGCCCAACAGCGTGAAAGAGCAGGCCGAACTGGTGCAGGAAATTGCCAGCGAACACGGCGGCCAGGCCTTTGACTGGGCCACCACGCCCGAGGCCCGCACCAAGCTGTGGACGGCGCGGCACAACGCCTACTTTGCAGCCGTGCAGTCCAAACCCGGCTGCAAGGTGATCTCCACCGACACCTGCGTGCCCATCTCGCGTCTGGCGGATTGCCTGCTGGATTCGGTGGCTGAGGCCGATGCGTCGGGCATTCCGTACTTTCTGGTGGGCCACGTGGGCGATGGCAACTTCCACTTTGGTTACCTGCTGGACCCGAACATTCCGCAAGAGCGCGTGACCGCCGAGAAACTGAACCACGACCTGGTCAGCCGTGCCCTGGCGCTGGAAGGCACCTGCACCGGCGAGCACGGCGTGGGCCTGCACAAGATGGATTTTCTGGTCACGGAAACCGGCACCGGCGCGGTGGACATGATGCGCACCATCAAGCGCGCGCTGGACCCGAAAAACATCATGAATCCGGGCAAAATCTTCGCGCTTTGACGCGCAAATGGTGCGGCATGGCTCGATAGCGCGTCTGGGGTTACTGGCGGCACGCTGGGTGTGCCTGGCAAGCTTGACGGGTTTGGGCCCGGCACCTGCCAGCGCCCAGGATGCTAGCGCGGCCTGCACCACGGCCATGCCCATCACGCAGGTGGTGCGCACCGTGTCAGCGTTGGCACAGCCACCGGGCCTTGCCTTGTCAACGCCCATAACCCAGCCCGTCCCTGTCCCCGACACCTTGCCGCTGGCCTTGCGTGGCGACCGGTTGCGCATCAGCTACGACTTCGATGTCAGCGCGTGCGCGCAGGCCCCCGCCGTAGCGCTGTGGATTTTTCGCGCCGGTGCGCCCTACCGCATTGAGGCCCAGGGTGTGCCGCTGCGCCTGCTCAGCGCCAGTGAAACAACCCGCGAGCGCGCTGCATATTCAAGCCCGGAGCCGGGATGGCTTGACCGCCTTGTGCCGTGGGAGGCAGCGCCGGGGGTTTATAACGGCCGCCTGCCTGCGCTGTTTGCCGTGCCGCCGGGTGCCAGCCATATCCGCATCACACTGCAAACTCTGCCCTACCTGCCAAGTGGCGTGGTGAAGGCCAGTGTGGGGCCAACCAACCTTCTGCTGCCCGTGCAGACCCAGGCCATGCGCCTCGTGGCGGGCCATGCAGGTGCGGCTTCGGGTGTGGTGCTGGTCATTGGGCTGATGGCGCTGCTGCTGTGGCTGCCACGGCGCAGCAACCTGGGGCTGCTGTGGCTGGCCGTGGCCTGCGGGCTGTGGGGCGTGCGCGGGCTGATCTATTACGACAACGCCGTGGCCGGCTCGCCGCTGCTGTTTGAGATGCTCAACCCCATCAACGCGCTGCTGGCGGCCACCACCATGACGGCCGCCGTGCTGTTCTGGATGCCACCAGTCAACCGCCGCCATCTGCACGTGCTGGCGGGGGTCACTACGCTGTCGCTGGCCGGGTTTGGGGTTGCCGCGCTGGCCGGGCAAGGGGCGGGTGTGGCGCGCGCTCTGGCCCAGCTTACCGGCACCGTCATCATCTGCTGGCTAGGCGTGCAAATCGTGCACAAACGCCGCACCCTGGCCTTGCGGCATTTCATGGCCTTGATGGGCTGCCTGGGGGTGCTGATGGTTTGCCTGGTGCATGACCTGATGGTGGCCACAGGCACGTTGGCACCCACCAGCGACACCTATTTGTTCTGGGGTTTTGTGGTGGTGCTGGTGGGCTTTGCCGTGATCTCGGGCGAGTACACCGTGGCCACCCTGAACCGGGCCGAGCACAGCAACGAAGAGCTGGAGCGCCGGGTGCAGGAAAAATCGACCGCACTGGCGCACAGCTATGCCCAGTTGCGGGACACCGAGATCGCCAGCGCCCGCGATGCCGCACGAGCCCACGAGCGCGAGCGGCTTTTGCGCGACATGCACGACGGCATGGGCGCACAGCTCATGACCGCCCTGCGCGGCGTGGAGCGCGGCACGCTGTCGCCCGAGCAAGTGGCGCAGTCGCTGCAAGACGGGCTGGACGAGTTGCGCCTGTTGATGGACAGCACCGACATCAACCACTACCTGCCCACAGCACTGGCCACCTGGCGCAACCGCTGGGACGCCCGCCTGGGGGCTGCGGGGCTGTCGCTGCAATGGCATGCGGATGATGCACTGGACAACCTGACGCTGCCCGGCGACACGGTGTTCCAGATCATGCGCATCCTGCAGGAGGCCGCCACCAACATCGTCAAGCACGCGCAGGCCAGCCACCTGGCCCTGCATGCAACCGTGGATGCGACTGACCCTGCGCCCGGCCTGCGCATTGAGCTGGTTGACGATGGAAAAGGCCTCGCACCCGATGCCACGCGACCCGGCGCGCGCGGGCTGAAAAACATGCACTACCGCGCCCAGCAGATTGGGGCACTGATCACCATTGAGTCACTGAGTGCCCCGGCGCACGGTTGCCGCGTCCTGCTGCGCCTGCCCCTCCCGATAATTACCCGTTAAATCGGCCTCTAGCCCTTACAGAACAAGCTTGAGCAGCTATTTAATAAATAGCATCAAGAATACAACAGCACTCAGAGCGAGCCGACCAATCCCCGGCGCGAGGCCTCCAGCGCGGCCTCCGCGCGTGAGGTGATACCGAGCTTGCGGTAGATGTCCCGCACGTAGCCGCTGACGGTGTGGTGGCTCAAGCCCAGCAACGAGGCGGCCTCCGGTGACTTGTAGCCTTTGGCGATCAGCCTCAGCACGTCCACCTCGCGGTCGGTGAGTTTGACAGGACTGCCTTCGTCGGCCTGCCCGGCTCCTGGGAGCTGCCCCTGGGGTGCCAGGCTCGCCGGCAGCACTGCCCCGGCCCGGAAGTGCTGGAGCACGCGCATGGCGATGGACGGCGACAGCGCGGGCTCATTTTTTTCGATGCGCTGCAACTGCGCCATCACCACCGCGCGCGGCTGCGATTTGAGGATGTAACCCGAGGCACCAGCCCGCAAAGCCGGGAACACATGCATGTCGTCGTCATGGATGGTGGCCACAATCACCACCGCGCCGGGGCGGGCGGCCACCAGCTCGCCAATCAGGCCCTCGCTGGTGCCGTCGGGCAGGCCCCAGTCAACCAGCGCCAGACCATAAGCGTACTCGCGCATGCGCTCACGGGCCTGCGCCAGGGTGGCCACGGCATCCACTGCACGCACAGCAGGCAGGGCGTGGGGAAGCAGCTCCATCAGCCACTGGCGCGGCTCGTCCAGATCTTCAACGATCAGGGCGCGTTCAAACAGGGGGGCTAGGGAGTCGTGCAAGGCCATGGGCGCAAGGGTACCGCGTCTGAGCCGCTTGGGTATCCCTCAAAGCGGGGGGTCGGTCGCCCGGCGGGTGACAGGTGACAATCAGGGCGCTTCGGCAATGGCGTTGGCCATGTACTCCATCTTTTTCTGCAAGGCGCCGTCCGAATCGCTGAAGCGCTCTGCAATGGCCTGCATCTCGGACTGGATCTCGACGAACGCATCCGCCATGTCGGGATCAAAGTGCGCGCCCCGACCCTGGAAAATAATCGCGACGGCCTGGTCATGCGGCAGCGCATGTTTGTAGACACGCTCGCTGATCAGGGCGTCGTAGACGTCGGCCACGGCCATCAGCCTCGCGGAGATGGGAATGTCGTCACCCGCCAGCCCCTGGGGGTAGCCGCTGCCATCCCATTTTTCCTGGTGGGACAGCGCAATCTCCTTGGCGATGCGCAGAAACTCTACCCGGGTGCCCAGCGCCTGCTCGGCGTGTTCGATGGCCTCAAAACCCAGCGTGGTGTGCGTCTTCATGATCTCGAACTCGTCAGCCGTCAACTGGCCGGGTTTGAGCAGGATGCGGTCCGGGATGCCCACTTTGCCGATGTCGTGCAGCGGCGCTGATTTGAACAGCAACTCGATCGCGGCGTCACCCAAATGACTGGCAAACCGGGGGTGGGTTTTCAGGTGCTGCGCCAGCGCCCGCACGTAGTGCTGGGTCCGCCGGATATGGTTGCCCGTGTCGGAGTCGCGCGTCTCTGCCAAGGAGGTCATGGCCAGAATGGTCACATCCTGCACCGCCATGACTTCTTGCGTGCGCCGGGCGACCTCCTGCTCCAGGTAGTCATTTTTGTCACGCAGGAAGTCATTGCGCACACGCAGGAAGTCAGCGTTGGCCTTGAGTGCCAGCTGCGCCGCCACCCGCGCCAGCACAATGGGAGGGAAGACCGGTTTGGTGATGTAGTCAACCGCGCCCGCCGCCAAACCCTTTTGCTCATCTTCCAGCGCCATCTTGGCGGTGAGGAAAATGACCGGTATGCCACGGGTGGCCTCGTCGGCCTTGAGCACACGGCAGACATCGTAGCCGTCCATCTCCGGCATCATGATGTCCAGCAGGATCAGGTCTGGCGGCTGGGCTGACTGGGCAATCTTGTTGGCCTTGTCACCCCGGTTGGCGACCTTGACGCGGTAGGTGTCCCTGAGCAGTGCGCTCATCAGCGTCAGGTTGTCTGGGGTGTCATCGACCACCAGCACCGTTGGTTTTTCTGCGGGGTCAAACGCACTCATGTTCATGCTCCCTTTATGTCAGCACCACGCCGATGCGGGCAGCGCATTGCGCCAATGCAGCGCGTGCAGCATCGAATTCAAACTCACGCACGCCACGCTCTATCGCACTATACCCATCGCCAAAGGTCGATTTGAGCGAGTTGCCATGCTCTTCCAGCAGGTCGCCAGCGCTGGCGTCATTGGTATCCAGCAATTGCGCCAATTGGCGGCACACCGCTTCAAGTTGACGCTTGTTCGCCACAGGTTGGTCCGCCGTCTTCGGCGAGTCAAGCTGTGCCTGAATGGCCAGTACCAGGTCATTCTGCAACTGGCCTGTCGTTCGCAGCAGGTTGTTGATGGCTTCACGGCTGGCCCGCCCCTCCAGCGCGGTCTCCAGCTCAGCGGCATGGGCCTGCAGGTTGCTGGCCCCGATATTGCCCGCCACGCCCTTGAGCGTGTGGGCGTGGCGCATGGCGGTGGTCCAGTCTGCGGCGTCCAGTGCGCGCGTGACCTCCTCGACAATGCCTTTGCGGGCGGATGCAAACATGTGCAGCAGCCGCACATAGAGCGGGCGCTTGTGCATCACGCGTTGCAGGCCGAGCTGGGTATCCAGGCCAGGGATGTTCACCGGAACGACATCGCCACCCGGGTCAACCGAAGCGCCGGTAAGGGCAGTGAAGTCAGCGCCGGGCGGTGCATCAACCGGCAGACCTGGGCGGGGCTTGATCCAGGTGGCCAGTGCCCGCCAGAGGTCGTCGGGCTCGACCGGCTTGGCCACAAAATCGTTCATGCCGGCCTGGGTGCAGCGGTCGCGGTCGGGTTGCATGGCATTGGCCGTCATGGCCACAATGGGCAATTCGTCGTTGTCAGGGTTCTGGCGCAGCGCCATCGTGGCGGTCAGGCCGTCCATGACCGGCATCTGCATATCCATCAGGACCACGTCGTAGGGAACACCGGCCCGTGCGGCTCTGGAGACGGCATCCAGCGCCTGCTGGCCATCGCCCGCCACGTCAACCACAAAGCCCGCGTCCTGCAGCAGCTCAACCGCCACCTGTTGATTGAGCTCGTTGTCTTCGGCCAGCAGAATGCGGGCTCCGCGCACCGGCTTGACCGCGTTGAACCCGGATTCGCCGGACAGCTCGCGAGCCTCTCTGGCCGACGGCACGCCCTGACCGGCCATTCGCATCATGGCGTCAAACAGCACGGAAGGGCTGACCGGCTTGGCCAGCACGTTGACGATGCCGACCTGCGCCGCCTGCTGGACGACTTCTTCGCGCCCATAGGCGGTGACCATGACGAACTGAGGGGGTCCATAGGCCGTCAGCGCCTTGATACGCCGTGCAGTCTCCAGGCCGTCCATGCCCGGCATCTGCCAGTCCAGCACCACGATGTCAAAGGCCTTCCCGGCTTCCATCGCCTCACGCACGGCTTCAATGGCGTGGACACCCGAATCGGCCGACTTGACTGCAAAACCAATCATGGCAAGCATGTCAACCAGTACCTGGGCTGCATGGCCATTGTCATCCACCACCAGCACCCGCCGCCCGCGCAAGTCAAGCTGCGGGGGCAGGGCCGGGGTCTGTCGCTCACCCCGACCCAGGCGGGCCGTGAACCAGAAGCTAGACCCCTGGCCATGGACACTGGTGACGCCCACCTCACCCCCCATCAGCTCCACCAGGCCCTTGGAAATGACCAAGCCAAGGCCCGTGCCACCATACTTGCGCGTGGTGGACGTGTCAGCCTGCGCAAAGCTCTGGAAGAGACCCGCAATCTGGGCTTCTGACAGGCCGATGCCGGTGTCCCGCACCTCAAACCGCAGCAACACGGGGTCGTCTTGGGGGGCAGGGGTGAGTCGTATGATGATTGCAATTTCGCCGTGCTCGGTGAACTTGACCGCGTTGTTCGCGTAGTTGATCAATACCTGGCCCAGCCGCAAGGAGTCGCCCACCAGGCTGCGCGGAACATCGGGGGCCACGTCGTAAATCAGTTCAAGCCCCTTGGCGGCAGTTTTGTCCGCGATGACATTGGTGACGTTGCCCAGCACTTCGTCCAGATCAAACGGGGCATGCTCCACCGCCAGCTTGCCGGACTCCACGCGAGAGAAGTCCAGAATGTCGTTGATCACGCCCAGCAGGTGCTTGCCGGACTGCTGAATCTTCTGCAGGTAGTCATGCTGGCGCGGACTCAGGTCGGTCTTGAGTGCGAGGTGTGACAACCCGATGATGGCGTTCATCGGCGTGCGGATCTCGTGGCTCATGTTGGCCAGAAAGTCGGACTTCAGGCGCGTCGCCTCTTCGGCCAGGTCTTTGGCGCGCTGCATCGCCTGCTCGGCCTGCCTGCGGTCGCTCACATCTTCCATCACCCAGATTGCCGCTCGCTTGTATTCGGCGACCTGCACGCGCCGCCCTAGTAGTCGGCCCGTGAAAGACGGGCCATGGATGCGGCAGAATTCGTGCTCGGCTTCCACTCTTCGGCCCTGGTCCAAAATCGGCACGGCCATCTCGTTGAAGGCTGCGTGCTCTTGCTCACCGGCAAACATCATGCTGGCGCTACGGCCCACCAGACTGGTGCCAGGGACGCCCAGCATCGCCGCAAACCCTTCGTTATGCTGGCGGATCAGGCCGTCTGCTGAAAGAATCAGCCCGGATGGTATGTTGTCAAAAATGACACGCTGCTGATCGGTTATTTCAATCAGTTTTTGCTCGCGGATCTTGATGTTGTCAATGGCCTGCAGGTAACCCGTGGAAAGCACCCGGCCATTCTCACGCAGACGCGGTACCGATTCGCAATTCACCCAGCGCACGGTGCCATCGGGCAAGCGCAACCGGTACTCCAGCGAAAACTTCTGAAGCCCCCGCAGCGACTGCAACGCGGCTGCCCTCAGCCTGGCCTCGTCATCAGGGTGGACGTGGGAATCCACACCCCCGAGTCCCCGCAGCAGATCCTGCTGGTTGACCCCCATCAATTCATGGACCCGCTCGCTGACAAACGTGTACACCGGGTTGGATCCGTCGATGTCACGTTCAAGACGGTAAACAACCAGGGGAAGCGTCTGGGTGATTTCTTCCAGTTCGTCACGGGCGGCGCGCCGGACCGCTTGTTTTTCCAGCCGCGCAGCGGTCTCCACCAGCTTCAGTTTTGCAGCCTCCGCATCATGCTGTGCCACACGCCGATGGCGGTACTGGCGGATGATGGCGAAAGCCAGTGCGAATGTCAGCAAGCCCTGGAAGACCGTGAGCGCAACCGTCACCACCACCTGGCGCTGAATTTCGGCGTTGCGCCTGTCAATCGCCGCCGCCGAGGTATTGGCCACGTCCAGCGACAGATCGCGAAACAGAGACTGCATGGCCAGCAGTCTGGACAAAAGTGCCTGCAGCGTGCCCGGCCCCGTAACCTGCTGGGACGACTCACCCAGGCTGCGGTCGGCATCCTGCACAAACAGCAGGGCAGCGGCTCGGACTTCGGCGACAAGCGCTGAATTGGTGAAGATTTCCTTGCTGCGATCCTCCTTGAGCACATCAAGGCGGCTGACAAAGATTTCATAGCGCAGTTGCAATTCCTGCAATGGCGTGCCGGTCGGGTTGTACAACCGGTTGGTCAGCGCATCGGCAAGACGGAGATATTCCTGTTCCATCTGCAACGCACCGCGGGCGGTGTTGCGGTTTCCGCCCTGCGACTTGTCACTCAGCGTTTGAAGCTGGCGGTACTGAACCACACCAATGGCGGTGTACAACACCGCCAGCGTGGCAACCAACAAAAACAGCAAGTGACGGGCACGCAGCACCATAAAGCGTGCCGCAGCTACTGGATGATGAGCCGCGACAACTGCCAGGCAGAGCGGTTGTAATAGAGTTCCGTCTGCAATTCGGCCTTGGTGTCGAACGGGTAAACGATGAAGAGAGGCCCTTTGTCGCGCACCGGCATGGGTTTCCCGTCTCTCAGACGGGCCAGGATCACGGTTTGCTGCATCGCATCCGACACCGGAATCTCGGTCTTGTAGTCGTTGAGCGCAATCGCGGTCATGCGGGTGCCCTTTGCGCCGGCAGCGGCCAGCACGTCGCGCAGCAGCGGGCCGGTGAACTCCACGGGCTGTGAATACCACGGCGTTTTGGTGATGAAGGTCTGTTGCGGCAGCGCCTCGAGCATCCGCAAGCTGAATACGGCCGTCTGCCCGGCATTCGGGTGGTCGATCTTGCCGCTGACCGTGAGCACGACCGGCCCGTCCGGCGGCGCAAGCGCCAAACCGGCGCGGCTGAGCAATGTCAGGGCAAGTATTGCCACGACGGGAATATGTCGTCTTGCAATCATCATGGTTACCTCTGGTGACATACTACGCTTTAGACACTTCAGTATTTTCCAATCCAGGTATGAGCCTGAAGGGCAGTCCGGTCTTTAACTTATTCCTGATGGCTTGATCGGGTTGAAACTGGAAGTTTACGGTGCCCGGCTTTTGGTTTTGGTTTCTTT
>JANOAP010000390.1:0-2330 GCA_031411175.1 Rhodoferax sp.
CATGGCGGCGGGCTGCACCATTGCCGAGGAGCACTTCGACGCGTTCGAACAAGGGCTGACCGGCGTGGCCCAGGAGTGGCTGGATGCCGCCACCCTCACCCGGCGCATCGACACCGACGGCCCACTGGCCCCCGAGTACCGCCGCATTGACCTGGTGGACACCCTGCACCACGAGGTCTGGGGTCAGGGCTTTGCGCCGCCCACCTTCAGCGAAGAGGTGGAGGTGGTGTCGCAGCGCCTGGTGGGCGAGAAGCATCTGGCGTTAAAGCTCAAGCACCAAGGCGAGCCCGTGGATGCCATCTGGTTCGGCCACACCGAGCCCTTGCCGCCCCGCGTCACCCTGGCTTTCAGGCTGGATGCAGACGAGTGGAATGGCGTGCGCCGGGTGCGGTTTCTGGTCGAGGGTGCTGAGGTTTAGCGCCCAGTCACATCAAAAACTTTCCCAGTCGCCCTCGCTCTTGGCAGCACGCGTGATGGTGGTTTCCCGCTGTGGTGCCGAAATAGATTTGGTCGCGGGTACAGACAACCTGGGCTTGGGTGCCGCCGCCTGGCTGGCCAGTTTGGGGGCCGACCGGGCTTGGGGGGCCTGGGGTGCCAGCCTGGGCGGTGGCCTGCGGGCGGTAGGCAGGGTTTGAACCTGGTTCCCACCCACGTTAAAGGCAGACACCACCTGCGCCAGCCGCTGCGCCTGGTCATGCATGGCCGATGAGGCGGCAGCTGATTGCTCTACCAGCGCCGCGTTCTGCTGGGTCATCTGGTCCAGGTGCGCCACGGCCTGATTGACCTGGCCAATGCCATCCCGCTGCTCGTTGCTGGAGGCGGTAATTTCGCCAATCAGGTCCGTCACCCGCTGCACACTGCTGACGATCTCGCCCATGGTCTGGCCGGCCTGCTCCACCTGCTTGGAGCCGGATTCCACGTTCTGCACCGACACGCCGATCAGCGTCTTGATCTGCTTGGCCGCCTCGGCCGAGCGTTGCGCCAGGCTTCGCACTTCAGACGCCACCACGGCAAAGCCACGGCCCTGCTCGCCCGCACGGGCCGCCTCCACCGCCGCATTCAGCGCGAGGATGTTGGTCTGAAACGCAATGCCATCGATGGTGCCAATGATGTCGGCAATCTTGCGCGACGACTCGGTAATGTGTTTCATGCTGCTGACCACCTGGCCGACCACCTCGCCGCCCCGCGTGGCGGTTTGTGCCGCCGTGACAGCCAGTTGATTAGCCTGGCGCGCGGTATCTGCCGACTGGTTGACGGTGTCGGTCAGCCGCTCCATGCTGGCAGCCGTCTGCTGCAGGTTGGACGCCGTCTGCTCGGTGCGGGCCGACAGATCCTGATTGCCGTTGGCAATGTCGCTCGATGCGTTGGATACGGATTCCACGCCAGTGCGCACCTGGGACACCAGACCCCGCAACTTGGCCACCATGCCCGACAGCGCCCGCGCCAGATCGCCAAACTCGTCCTGGCGGTCATCATGCAGGTCCTGGGTCAAATCACCGGCCGTGATGCCCTCCGCCATACCGACGGCCCGCGCCAGCGGTCGTGTGATCGAACGCACCAGCAGCACGATCATGAAAATGCCCAGGGCAAACACCAACGCCACGCTGATGGCGGCCACCACCGTCACATCGCTGCGGGCCTGCTGGTACGCCTGCCCGGCTGCATCGCGCTGCTTTTCCTGCAAGCTGACGTACTGCTCAATCGACTGGAGGTAAGCCGCTGCGCGGGGCAGGTACTCCTTGTCCACGTAAGCCTGCCTCGCCGCTGCATCCCCCGTTGCCTTGATCCCCTTCGTCTGATCGGCCTGGCCGCGAATGTCACCGCGGGTCGCTGCAACCGTGTCCAGCGCAGTCTTGTCAGCCGATGTGGCCGCTGTTTTGGCGATCTCCTCCTGCATCGTGTTAATTCTTGCCGTGAGGCCCACCGCGCGGTCGTCAAAGACGCTTTTCAGCGCTTCATCCGTCGTCACGATGCTGGCTGTCGACAGCGTGACTGCCAATTGCGCCAGTCCATGCCAGCGGGTTGCCATGGTGATGGCTCTTTCATATTTTTGAACCCGCAGCTCAGCCTCATCAGTGGCCTGGCGAGATCGCACCTGGGTCCAAACCGTCACGGCCACCATGAGAATCAGCAAGCCAAGAATCACCAGCCACAGTTTGTGCGCCACGCGCAGATTGTCAAATTTCATCCAATCATCTTAACCTTGCGACACCGTGCCGGGCGAACAGAGGCAGTTCGGCGAACGGACTCACGCCACAACGCCTAAAATGCAGCGGTGACCTCCATTTTGAACGCCGATCTCCATTGCCACTCCGTTGTCTCCGACGGCA
>JANOAP010000391.1:0-1757 GCA_031411175.1 Rhodoferax sp.
GCAGCACGTCAGGCATCAGCTCCTGAAAGCGCATGTCCTGCACGCCCGCTACACATTCGGTGCGCGCGAAATATTTGTCCGCCGTATCGCCACCGATCTGGCGTTTGCGTGCGTTGTAGACGAGGAACTTGGTGACCTCGCCCAGGGCCCGGCCTTCCTTGCGGAAGTAGCTCACCAAGCCCACACCACCGCGCTGGGCGCCCTGAATGCATTCCTCGATGGCGTGGGTGAGGTACGGGCGGCAGGTGCAGATGTCGGAGCCGAACACGTCGGAGCCGTTGCATTCGTCGTGCACGCGGGCTGTCAGCTCGACCTCGGGGTTCGCCAGGTCGCGCGGGTTGCCAAAAATGTAGGCGGTCAGCCCGCCGATGGGTGGTAAAAACACCTCCAGGTCGCTGCGGGTCACCAGCTCGGGGTACATACCGCCGGTTTCTTCAAACAGCACGCGGCGCAGGTCGGCCTCGGTGCAGCCAAAACGCTTGGCCACCTCGGGCAGGTACCAGACGGGTTCTACAGCCACCTTGGTCACCATTGCAGCACCACCCGCAGTCAGAAACTTGCCATCGGCCTTGAGACGGCCTGACTGCAAGGCTTCAATCACTTCCGGCAGGATCACATGGGCCTGGGTCACGGCAATGGTGGGGCGAATGTCGTAGCCGGCTGCCAGTTCGGCTGAAAACACGTCGGCCACGGTAGCGCCCCAGGGGTCCATGGCGACGATGCGGCCCGGCTCGCTCCACTGCGGGTAGGGGCCAATCACGTCCGTGGGCATGGTGTTGGTCAGGTCGGCCTTGTGCTGGGGTGACAGGCCGCCCGACGCCACGGCCAGCGCGCGGTAAATGCTGTAGGACCCACTGTGCGTGCCGATCACGTTGCGGTGTGACCGCTTGGTGGTGGTGCCGACCACTGGCCCGCGCTCAGCAGGGGTGGCGGCCGCCCACTGGATGGGCAAGGAGCCAAAGCCGCTGGCATGGGATGTGAGCCGGATATGGCTTGTGGGCACTGCGGCCGTCGAGATAGCAGGATAGTCATTGGTCATTTCAAACCCTCAAATCAGATTGCGACGGGGCCGGCCCAGCCAGGCGCTGAAGGCGACTCAGGCGTGCATCACTTCCTCTTTCCAAAGATGCTGCCCAAAACGCCACGGATGATTTCGCGTCCGACGGCTGAGCCCATGGTGCGCACCGCAGAGCGCGCCATGTTGGTGGCCAGACCATCATGGTGGCCGCCACGTGGCCCGGTCTTGCCAAACAGCACGTCACTCAAGCCACCCAGCACGCCGCCCCCGGTCGTTTCGGAAGGCTTGCCATCAGGCTGAGCAGGATTCGTGCCTGACCCACTCGCTGCACCCCCGGTCGGACCCGCGTTTGCGGGCGCAGACAAGGTCCGGCCCTTGAGTTTTTCGTAGGCAGATTCGCGGTCTACGGCTTTTTCATAGACACCGGCCACCAGCGAGGTTTGCATGAGCGTCTGGCGCTGGGCTGGCGAGATGGGGCCGATCTGGCTGCCCGGCGGCAGCACGAAAACGCGTTCGGTCACGCTGGGGCGGCCCTTGGCGTCCAGCAGGCTCACCAGCGCTTCGCCCACCGCCAGCTCGGTGATGGCGGTCGCGATGTCCAGACCCGGCTTCTGCCGCATGGTCTCGGCCGTGGCCTTCACGGCCTTCTGGTCGCGCGGGGTGTAGGCGCGCAGGGCGTGTTGCACGCGGTTGCCTAGCTGGGCCAGCACGGAATCGGGGATGTCCAGCGGGTTTTGTG
>JANOAP010000392.1:0-6134 GCA_031411175.1 Rhodoferax sp.
GTCCACCATTTATCTCGGCACGCGCCAGGTCAATCTGCGCGAGGTGCG
Source organism: Rhodoferax sp. (assembly GCA_031411175.1). Classification (GTDB taxonomy): domain Bacteria; phylum Pseudomonadota; class Gammaproteobacteria; order Burkholderiales; family Burkholderiaceae_C; genus JANYCG01. The sequence goes on from JANOAP010000392.1 coordinate 49, forward strand.
CAACGTCAAGACACCGGCTGACCTGAAAGGCGTGAAGCTGCGCATGCCGGGCTCCAAGGAGTGGTTGTTCCTGGGCGAGGCCCTGGGTGCCACGGCCACGCCTCTGGCGTTTGGCGAGGTGTACCTGGGCTTGAAGACAGGCACCATCGACGGCCAGGACAACCCGCTGCCATCGGTACGTGCCGCCAAGTTCTATGAGGTGACCAAGCAGGTCGTGATGACCAGCCACCTGGTGGACGGCATCTTCATCGCGATTTCCAGCAAAGCTTTCAACGCCCTCAATCCGGCGCAAAAGCAGAAGGTCACTGCCGCGGCCCAGGCCGCTGCTGTGTTCAATAACGAAAACCGCATCAAGGAAGAAGGCCAACTGGTCGACTTCTTCAAAAAGGAAGGCCTGCAAGTCACCACCCCTGATGTAGATGCCTTCCGCAAATCGGTGCAAGCGACGTACCTGAACTCCGACTACGGCAAGACCTGGCCCAAAGGCTTGCTTGACCGCATCAACGCAGTCAAATAAGAAGATACAAGAATGACCCGCTGGTTGAAAATGGCCGCCAACGCGCTTGGCGGTGGCCTGTTCATTGCCCTTTTTTGCGTGTTCGTGGTCCAGATCATCGCCCGATTTTTCTTCAACAAGCCCATGGCCTGGACGGACGAGGCTGCCGTGATCCTGTACGTCTGGGTCATCCTGTGGGCGGCGGCGGCCATCGTTCCGGAACGGGAGCACGTGGTTTTTGACCTGCTATGGAACAGCGTGGGCTACCGGGGTCGGCAGGTCATGCAGATTGCGGGCAACACGCTGATTGGTGGGCTGGCGATAGCGGGCGTGCCGGCCAGTTGGGACTATGTTCGTTTTATGACACGCGAGGGCACGCCGGTGCTCAACCTGCCGTTCATGTGGGTGTTCCTGCCGTTTGTGCTGTTGCTCATCGGCATCGGATTGCGCAGCGCCTGGGCCATTTTCAATGCAGTGCGGGGCATTGGCCTCGAAGCGGAATTACGCATATGACCACAGGTATTCTTGTTCTTGCCGGTGTATTGCTGGCCGGCATGCTGCTGCGCATGCCCATCGGCTTTGCCATGCTGGCCTCAGGCGTGGGCTATCTGATTGTCAAAAAGCAGGACATTGGCCTGGTGGCCGAACAGGTTTGCAACGGCCTGTACAACAGCTATGTGCTGCTGGCTGTGCCGCTGTTTGTGTTTGCGGCCAACATCATGAATGCGGGCACGGTGAGTGAGCGGATTTTTGACTTCTGCCGCATTCTGGTCGGCCGCATGCGCGGCGGGCTGGCCCAGGTGGACATTCTGGTCAGCGTGATTTTCTCGGGCATGAGTGGCAGTGCCATTGCCGATGCCGCCGGACCCGGCCTGGTCACCATTCGCCAGATGTTGAAAAAGCCCGAATATACGCGCGGTTTTGCGGGCGCGGTGGTGGTGGCCAGTGCCACGCTGGGGCCCATCATTCCTCCATCCATTCCGATGGTGATCTATGCCATGGTGTCGGGCGCGTCGGTGGGGGCGCTGTTTCTAGGGGGTGTGGTGCCGGGCTTCCTGATGGCTGCCCTGATGATGGTGGTGGTGCATTTCATCGCCGTGAAGCGCAACATGCCGCGCGACGAGCCCGTGCCACGTTCTGAATGGGCCGGGCTGGTGTTTCGTGGTGCCTTGCCGCTGTCAATGCCCATCGTGTTGCTGGGGGGCATCTACTCGGGCGTGTTCACGCCGACTGAAGCCGCCGCCGTCGCGGCCTTGCACGCGCTGATCCTGGCGGCGTTCGTATTCCGCGCGCTGACCTGGAGAAGTTTCTGGGGTGTGGTGCTGGAGTCCACGCGCGGCAGTGCGGTGATCACCATCATTCTGGCCGGTTCCTTCATGCTGAACTACGCCTTCACAGCCGAGGGCGTGCCGCAGGCCATGGCGCAGTGGGTGGACAGCATGCACCTGTCGCAGGTCAAGTTCCTGCTGCTGGTGAACGTGATGTTTTTGGTACTGGGCTGCTTTCTGGATGTGTCCGTGCTGCTGCTGGTGTTCGTGCCCATGCTGCTGCCTGCTGCCAAACTGCTGGGCGTGGACCTGGTTCATTTCGGCGTGCTTGTCGTGCTGAACATGATGATCGGGCTGATTCACCCGCCATTTGGCATGCTGCTGTTTGTGACCAAGGCGCTCACCGGTATTCCGATTGGCGAGATGATGAAAGAAGGCTGGCCTTTCCTGGTCATGCTGCTGCTGTTGCTGCTGGCCATGACGCTGTTCCCTCAGATCGTGTTGTGGCTGCCACAGACCATGGGCTATGGTGTGAAATAGATATAGGGCATTTACATAGGGCATTCACGGTTGACGCTCCTGTCGGCCTTGCGTCTAATTTCGGGCATTACAGCGAACCCCAGTACATGCCTGCACTCCTCTCGAAAATCAACACCCGGTCCGAGGCGTTTGCCGCCAACACCCAGCGCATGCGGGGCCTTCTGGATGAAGTTCAACGGCTTGAGAAAATCGTTATTTCCGAGTCCGAGTCCAAGCGCGCCAAGTTTGAAGAGCGGGGTCAACTGCTGCCGCGCGAGCGTGTCGCCCGCTTGCTGGATCGCGGCTCGCCGTTTCTGGAGTTGAGCCGCCTGGCGGGGCTCAATATGCACGATGACGATGGCAAGAAATCCGTGATGGGTGGCGGCTCTATCGCCGGTATTGGCGTGGTGGCGGGCCGTCGTTGCGTGATCACGGCCAATGACAGCGCCGTGAAGGGCGGTACAACCGCCCCCATGGGCCTGCGCAAGGCGCTGCGGGTGCAGGCCATTGCGATGGAAAACAAGCTGCCGCTGATCTACCTGATTGAGAGCGGCGGTGCCAATCTCATGTACCAGAGCGAGATTTTTGTCGAAGGCGGGCGCACCTTTGCCAACCAGGCGCGCATGTCAGCGGCTGGTCTGCCGCAGGTGGCCGTGGTGCATGGTTCGTCCACGGCGGGGGGTGCCTATCACGCGGGCTTGTCAGATTACGTGATTCTGGTGCGGGGCCGCTCCAAAATATTCCTGGCCGGGCCACCGCTCGTCAAAGCCGCTATTGGTGAAGACAGTGATGAAGAAGAACTCGGTGGTGCCGTCACCCATGCCACCGTGACCGGCCTGGGCGAGTATTTGTGCGAGGACGATGCCCATGCCGTGGCGGTGGCCCGCGAGGTCATGGACAAGCTGCGCTGGGACCAGGTAGAGACTCGCAGCGGTTATGCCGAGCCCCTGTTTGATGAACAGGAATTCATGGGGTTGGTACCGGCCGATGACCGGGAGCCCTATGACGTGCGTGAAGTGATTGCGCGGGTGGTGGATAGCTCTGATTTCCTGGAGTTCAAACCTGGCTTTGGCCCGGAGATGATGTGCGGCCATGCGCGAATTCAAGGGCATCTGGTCGGCATTCTGGGCAACAACGGTCCTATCCAGCCCAACGGCTCATCCAAGGCGGCTCAATTCATCCAGCTATGTGACCAGACAGGGACGCCGCTGGTCTTTTTGCAGAACACCACGGGCTACATGGTGGGTGTGGTGGCCGAGCGCAGCGGCGCTGTCAAACATGGCTCCAAGATGATTCAGGCGGTGGCCAATGCGCGTGTGCCCAAGTTCACCATCGTGCTGGGTGGTTCATTCGGTGCGGGCAATTACGGCATGTGCGGGCGTGGGTTTGATCCGCGTTTCATTTTTGCCTGGCCCACCGCCCGGACCGCCGTGATGGGTGGCGCGCAGATTGCCAAGGTCATGGACATCGTGAACCGCAGCAAGCTGGAGCGTACCGGGCAAGCGATTGATGAAGAAGCCCTGCAGGCTATGTCGGATGGCATGCGCACGCGGGTTGACAAGGAATCGACCGCGCTGTTTGGCACAGCCCGGCTGTGGGATGACGGCATCATTGATCCGCGCGACACCCGGCGCATCCTCGGGCTTTGTCTGGCCATCGCCGATGAGGCGGCCCGTCGGCAACTGCATGGCAACACCTTTGGCGTTGCGCGGATGTAGTCGCCCGTCCTACAGACAATCTATCAAACCATGAGCTTTTCGAAAATCCTCATTGCCAATCGTGGCGAAATTGCCTGCCGCGTTATCCGCACCGCGCGTGATCTCGGCTACCGCACGGTGGCCGTCTACAGCGACGCAGACCGGGAATCACCGCATGTGAAACTGGCTGACGAGGCCGTTCACATCGGCCCTTCCGCTGCGGCTGAATCCTATCTGTGCTTTGATGCTTTGCTGGGTGCGGCGCGCAAGACCGGTGCTGACGCCGTTCATCCCGGATACGGCTTTCTGAGCGAAAACGCCGCTTTTGCGCAGGCCTGCCTGGACGCGGGATGGGTGTTTATAGGGCCACCGCCCGCCGCTATCCAGGCTATGGGTGACAAGGCCCTGGCAAAGCGCCGCATGCTGGAAGCCGGTGTGCCCTGCGCCCCCGGCTATCTGGGACAGGGTGCCGCCGATGGTCAGGACGACCCGCGTTTGATGGCGGAAGCCTTGAAGCTGGGCTTTCCCCTGCTGGTGAAGGCAGTCGCCGGTGGCGGCGGCCGGGGCATGCGGCTGGCGCGGGAAGCTGGCGACATGCAACAGGCGATCACCGGCGCTCGGCGTGAAGCGCAAAGCGCTTTTGGCGACGGTACGCTGATGCTGGAGCGCCTGATTGACAACGGTCGTCACATTGAGATTCAGGTGTTCGCAGACACCCACGGCAATGCGGTGTACCTGGGCGAACGTGATTGCACGGCCCAGCGCCGACGTCAAAAGGTGATTGAGGAGGCCCCGTCGCCGGTGGTGAGCCAGACCATGCGGGAAGCCATGGGGCGTGACGCCGTGGCCGCCGCGCTGGCCGTGGGTTACCGGGGTGCCGGGACGGTTGAATTCATTGTTGACGAGCACCTGAAACATTACTTTTTGGAGATGAACACGCGGCTGCAAGTGGAGCACCCTGTGACCGAAATGGTGACAGGGTTTGATCTGGTGGAGTGGCAACTGCGGGTGGCGGCGGGCGAGCCGTTGCCAGCGTGCCAGGCTGACATCCGTTTGAGCGGGCATGCGATCGAGGCCCGGCTGTACGCCGAGGACCCGTACCAGGGGTTTGCGCCGCAAACCGGCAAGATACTCTGGTGGCGGCCAGAGGCGGCCTTGTACAGCCAGGTGCGGATTGATGACGGCATCGTGGAAGGTGGCGTCGTCACACCTTTCTATGATCCGATGGTGGCCAAAATCATCGTGCACGGTCGTGATCGGGACGACGCCATCCGCCGCCTGCGCGCGGCCCTGGCCAACGCGCCGCTGCTTGGGGTGCGCAACAATGCCCGGTTTCTGTCGGACCTGGTCAATCACACGGCTTTTCGAACAGCCAGTATGACGACAGCAATGATCGATCAGTGGCTGGAGAGTGGTGAACCGTTATTGCGGCAACCGCTGCCGGGTGATACGGTTTGGTATCTTGCCGCTGCCGTGTTTTGCTTGCAGGGCGGGGCAGGGTGGCGGCCCGACAGTGTGGCCGCCTTTGACCTGCCATTGAGGTGCCTTGACGAGCAGCGTGTGTTGCGGGTGCGGCCGGACGGTGCCGGAAGGGTTGCGGTCAGCATGGTGGATCAGAGCGCCTTGATCAGTCTCAACGGCCTAAACCCGGCCATCCCGGCGGCGCATGGCGAAATCTCATACGAAATCGACAATGTGACCCGCAAGGCGATTGCCGTGATGACGGCCTCGGGCTTGCATCTGGCGGTCGATGGTTCAAGCTTTGTGTTCAACGAGGTGTCCCCGTACCCCGATGCGCACCAAGCGCAAGACGCTACTCGCGCCTGCGCGCCGGTGGCCGGAAAGGTCACGCAGGTTCAGGTCATGGTGGGCGCCAAGGTGAGTGAAGGCCAGATGCTGGTCTGTGTGGAGGCGATGAAGATGGAGATGTGGGTGGCGTCGCAGGCCGGTGGTACCGTCGCAGCAGTCCATGTGCGGCTGGGTGACCAGGTTGAGTCCGGTACTTTGCTGGTTGAGCTGACGCTTGATGCCGGAAATGGCGACCCAGATGCGGAAGGCCGTGCCGACTGAATTTTTACTGGGAGATTTGAGCTGCCTCCCGGGTGG